>JBDSRT010000143.1:0-5044 GCA_039929165.1 Ginsengibacter sp. | reverse complement strand
ATAACCATTGATGATATTGTTTTGCCCATAGCTTCCAGGTCAGTAGAAAGCGTCGTGATGCCATTACCAATAACACTCATTAAATTATTTTCGTTACAAGATATCACGCCAATATCTTTTCCGAGTTGCCATTTTTTCTCATTAACTAACTTGATCAATTCTACTAAATCATCATCAGCATTAAAAATATAAGCATCCCCTTTTTTTACGTCAGCAGAGATAAAAGTTTCTCGTATGCCTGTAACGATATTTGATTTTTTTGAAAATTTACCGAAGCCTAAAGCCATATCTTTTGCTCTGCTGCTAGATGTTACGAGAAAAAGACGTTTGTATTTAGACACCAATTTTATATTCGACAACAGCGTTGAATACATATCTTTTTCAAGATTTTGATAAACGCCCGGGTATTCTTTTTTATACTCTTTATAACCAACATCCAGTAGAAAAACTTTTTTTGAATCAAGCCTGGCTAAAATACCTGGCGTTTCACTATCAACTTCAGGCATGATTATAAAGACATTATAGTACCCAGCTTGTTCCGTTAATAACGTTTCAAAAGTTTTGATATCGTGGTGATGAAAATAAATGTGCAACGTCCAGCTTTTGGGTAAAGCAGCCAACAATGCATTAAATAGAGCTTCCTTATAAGAAGTAAAAGTGTTGAATAAAAGAAAGATTCTTTTTTCTTTTTTTGTCTCCGTGCCTGAAACAAAATAACCTTTACCGGGTATAGAATCAATAAGGCCTGATGCCCTGAGATCATTATAAGCCGTAAACACAGAACCTCTTGCTAATGAAAACTGCTCCGAAATTTTATTTACTGATGGTAAAACGTCACCTTTTAAGAGAACGCCGTTGTCAATATTGCGACAAACAGATTGAACAATTTGTTTGTAGACGGGGATAGCAAGAGAAGTATCAATTTTTATAAGCTCAGTAATCGGGTTCCCCATTTAAGGCATTCTTTGAGTGATAAATGTAGTAATTTTTTTCGCCCAAAAAAATAAACAGGTATATACTGGTATACATTTTTAATTATTTGCAATCATGTTAGTATCATAACAAAGACAAATTATCGGCATAATTGCTTATTGTGCTTCTTTAAGTACTATAATAACGCTGGTTCTGTTGCGGTCAATACGTGGATTTAAACCGACTGACATTAAATAGTCTCCTGAAAAAATACTATTAGCAGCTATAGGTGATGTGGTGCCCGGATATAAATTAATCTCGTTTACACTATATTTTTTCTTCGGGTCAAGACCTTTGAGTTTTACAGGATCAACAGTGTTAGACATTGCAAAGCGATTAGAAGTCAAATAATTAAAGATTACACTTCTGGTTTTTGCTTCATTTTGATACATCACTGATGCAATGTTATTTTCATGCGGATCGGCGAGACGGTAAAGATCGCCGTGCCAAACCAGGTCACTAATAGATTTATAAGCCGCTACAGACTGTTTTGCAAAAGCGAGATCTTTCTCTGATAACTGGCTAACGACAATGTCAAAACCAAGTTTGCCCATCATAGCCACATCTGTTCTGTATTTCAATGGTAACTTACTCCAATCAGTAACGTGGTTGCAGGAAGCAATGGAAGGGAAGAAGTAAGAGTTTTCCCATTGAATAAAAATCCGTTCAAGCGGATCAGTATTATCACTGGGCCAGTACTCTGTAAAATATTTTAACGCCTCATAATCCACACGACCGCCGCCACCGCTGCACAACATCATTGGCAGCGTAGGATATTTAGCACGCAGCTTTTTCAGTACACTATAAAGGCCATTTACATAATCAACATACAGCTGGCTCTGTGGTATTTTTTTCTTTTCAAGATATTTTGAATGCGCATTATAAATTACGGCATTACAATCCCACTTTAAAAAAGCCATCGTTGGATTCTTGATCATCAATGAGTCAATAATGCTATAAACAAATTGTTGCACTTCCGGATTTGAAAGATCCAATACCAATTGATTTCTAAAATAGATTTCCGGCCGTTCAGGTTGTCTTATCACCCAATCTTTATGTTTTTCATATAATTCGCTTTTAGGGTTTACCATTTCCGGCTCAACCCAAATGCCAAATTTTATCCCGGCATCTGTTGCTTTCTTAACCAGATATCCGATGCCTTGTGGTAACTTTTTTACGTTCTCCCGCCAGTCGCCAAGTCCTGCTTCATCATTGTTTCTTGGATATTTATTACCAAACCAGCCATCATCTAAAAGAAACATATCTACGCCAAGCTCTTTTGCACCATTAAATAAGCCGACTAACTTTTCTTCATTAAAATCAAAGTAAGTGGCTTCCCAATTATTCAAGAGCGTAAGTCTTGAACCATTGCCATCAACTAACCGGTACTTTCTTGCCCATGTATGCAGGTTACGACTGGCTTCACCTTTACCGTTGTTGGAGACAGTATAAATAAAAGATGGTGTCTGAAATTTTTGTCCGGGCTGCAGTTGATATTCGGAGGCAAAGTGATTTATGCCGGCTATTAGTCTGAGATGTTCAGGATTATCTTTTTCAAAGTTGATTTCGAAATTTCCTGTCCATGCCAATGTTCCTAACAGCACGGTACCGGCATCTTCAGTTGCAGGTTTATCGAAGGACAATGCAAAAGATGGCGGTTGAAAAAGGTTGGCCCGTGTACCAAGTTTGCTATCAAGCGTTGTTATACCTGCACCAAGCTCTGTTTCTTCAGGTTTCATTTCTTGTGCCCAGCTACCATGATAATGTTTCAAAAAGAAATGTGTGTTACTAAAAAACAAATCAGCGGAAGCATACTTTTTTAAGATTACCGGCTTTTTTTCTCCATTTTCTAATAGGGTCCATTGTTCAATCACATTTTCTTTGAAATATGTTTTGTAGAAAAGAGTGACACTAAATGGGTAAACCGGATCTTTTAAAACTATACTTGTAAGCGAAATATCTTCATCTATTTTTTTTACATCGTGACTTACATATTGCAATTCCAATGAGTTATTGCCGTCACCATGTATTAGCTGTATCGCAGGTTCTAAAAGGTTCCAGGTGCCTGCAGGCGTATATACATTGTTTGAAATTGCCCCATTATTATCAGTGCCACGTTGTTGTTTTGTAACAAGAGCATAGTCATTATTATCTGATAAAGTATTTCCAAAATATACTGTGCCAAGCCTTTTGTCTTTGTCTGTTTGGAGTACCAGGGCGTGATCTTTAGTGGCGACGGTAATGGTTACCGGTGTTTGACCGTTAAGCTGGCTAACGAGGCAATGTGCAGTTATACATAGCAGAAAAATATATTTCATATCAACAAGATTAAAGAATTTAATGATTAAAGAACTGATATATTGTTTGATGACGATAAGTATCACCAGGCTGCAAGAGTGTTGAAGGAAAACTTGCATGATGCGGACTGTCTGGGAAAAACTGTGCCTCCAGGCAAACCCCCTGGTTCTTAATGAATGGTTCCCCTAAAAAATCTCCCGTGTACAACATTAAGCCTGGCAGCGTTGTTCTCACAGTTAAAGTGCGGTTTAAAAGTGGTTCATGTAAAGTTGCTTTAATAACATCTGTGTTTTGTGCGGCATTAAGCTTATAACAACTGTTGATGCCTCTAAAGTCATTGTGATTATTGGCAACTTTTTTTGATGCAGTAAAATCCAGGTTACTATCTTTTACATTAATCATCTTACCTGTAGGTATATAAACTCTATCATCTTCGAGTGTGTACTTAGCGTTAATAGTAAGTTCATGATCTAAAGCACTACATGGCAAACCTGACAAATTGAAATAACTATGATTGGTTAAATTAATGTGAGTTGCTTTATCTGCAATGGCTTTATACTCTATTATCACTTCATTTTTATCGGTTAAGGTATAAACAACATTTACATCAACATTTCCTGGGTAACCCTCTTCACCATCGACACTTCTGTAATTAAAATGTATACTATCACTTCCTGAAACTGGTGAGATGTTAGCGAACGAAAACACTTTCTTATTGAAGCCAATATTTCCGCCATGAAGATGGTTACCGGAACTGCCATCATTTTCTGCAAGCTTATATTCAACGCCATCAATATTAAATGACGAATTTTTTATCCGGTTGGCGTAACGCCCAACAACACAACCTGTATAGTATGGGTCTTTAAAATATTCTTCAGGCGTATGATAACCGAGCACCATATTATTTAGCTGGCCTTTTTCATCCGGCATTTCTATAGACACAATTGTACAACCTAAATTAGTAAGTGAGAGTTTCAGGAAGCCATTATCAAGGGTGATGAGATAAATCTCTTCATTATCGTAATGCCCCCATAAAGTTTTACTTGCTATCATACCACTGTAAAAATTCGATAAGGTTTAAATGCGTAATAGCGCCCTGGTGATTACTATCAGTAGCCAGAACTTTTTTAAATTCAGACGTTGCTGTATTATAATCTCTTAACCCCAGGTAACCCAAACCGGCAAGATAATAGCAATGATTTTTATTTTTGTGATTAAGATCCTGGTCAAAAACTAGCAGGTCAGGCAGTGATACAGCGAAGTAATCTATTTTTATATCATCAGCCACGTGCCTGGCTGAAAACTCTATCAGCGCATCGAAAATCGTTTTGGCTTTATCATTGTTTCCTAAGTATTGCCAGGAAAGGCCCTGGTAGAATATCTTATCAGGTTGCGGGTCATTATAAAAGATTGCCTGCTCGGGCTCGGAACTACCTATTGTAGCCCTTGAAAACATCTCTTTAGCCTCCGCTTTATTTTCAAGTTCGTTATAAATTAAACCCTGCAAAAAATAAATATCGTTCTCCTGTGCGCCGGGTAATTTGCCTTCGCCAAGATTGTGTGGATAAAATTCAAGTGATTCCAGGTAACTTAAGGCCGCTTCATAGCAGCCGTTTATAATACTTTTTTTTGCAAGCTCAACATGGCATAAAATATACTGACTTACCACCTTGCCTTCTCCCCCTTCCCAGGGATGAAATTTTCTTTCAGAGAGTAATGCCTTAGCCGTATCAAAGTCACCCAAAGAATTATACAAAACAATTCTTTCAAGATA
>JBDSRT010000142.1:0-3608 GCA_039929165.1 Ginsengibacter sp. | reverse complement strand
CCGCTGGAAAAACACGACTGCGTTTCTTACTTCCATAGTTTTATATTTGCCGCACTTTTGCAAAAAACCTGAATATGAGCTTTAAAAAGATCAATAATATTACTGGCTGGGCGGTTTGCCTTATTGCCTGCATGGTTTACCTGATGACGATGGAGGCGACCGGCAGTTTTTGGGATTGCGGCGAGTTTATTTCCAGTGCATTTAAATTACAAATTCCGCATCCGCCAGGAGCACCATTATTTGTTCTACTGGGCAGGATATTTACTATTCCCTTTGATGCCAAACATGCGGCTACGGGTGTTAATACAATGAGTGCTTTGGCAAGTGGTTTCACCATTCTTTTCCTGTTTTGGACTATCACGCATTTTGCCCGTAAAATAGTTCAGCCTGATGTAACAAAGCTTAGCTCCGTTCAAACGTTTTCTATAATGGCTGCCGGGGTTATCGGTGCGCTTGCTTATACATTTTCAGATTCGTTTTGGTATAGCGCTGTTGAAGGCGAGGTATATGCTTTGTCTTCTTTTTTTACTGCAATAGTATTTTGGGCAATTCTTAAATGGGAACACGAGGTTACACAGGAACAGCTTGAAGGTATTAAGGGTCATTTCACCCGGGCAGATCGCTGGCTGATTCTTATATTTTATCTAATGGGTTTATCGGTAGGTGTCCATTTGTTGAACCTATTGACCATCCCCGCCATTGTGATGATTTATTATTTTAAGCGATATACAGTCACTCGTAAAGGAACCATCTTCGCTTTTATTATAGGTTGTTTAATTACCGGCCTGGTGCAAAAAGCTGTGATACAATGGAGCATTAGTTGGGCAGGCAATTTTGATATTTTCTTTGTGAATAGTCTTGGAATGCCCTTCTTTGTTGGCTTTGCGTTCTTCTTTGTTTTTGTAGCCGTGTTAATATTTCTTGGTTTACGTTTAGCCAACCGTAAAAACTGGAATTATCTAAAATTGGGTCTTTGGAGTTTTGCATTTATGCTGATTGGTTATTCAACATACTTCACAACGCTGATCAGGTCAAATGCAGATCCGTCTGTTGATATGTTTAATGTAGATAACCCGGTGAGTTTAGTAGGATATCTAAGTCGTGAACAATATGGTGACTGGCCTGTATTATATGGGCAGGATTTTACGGCTGACGTTGTAGATCAAAAAACTATTGATACTTATGTGAAAGGAAAAACTAAGTATGAGAAAAGTGGTAAAAGATATGAGGCTGAATATGCACCGGAAGACTTGCATTTATTCCCGAGAATGTGGGATGCCAGTAACGACCAGGGCCATGCAGATTATTATGCAGCCTTTGCCGGGATAGAAAAAGATCCAAACACAGGCGCTTTTACAGACAAGCCTACTATGGCTAATAATATTGCTTACTTTATCGGTTACCAGCTTAACTGGATGTATCTAAGATATTTCATGTGGAATTTTGCCGGAAAGCAGGATGATATTCAGGGTATCGATATGGGCAACCGTAGAGATGGTAATTGGAAAACCGGTATTGGCTTTTGGGATTCAATCCGTCTTGGCGATCAGTCAAAAATGCCTGATAGTTTAAAGCACAATAAAGCTAATAACAAACTCTTTGCCTTGCCATTAATTCTTGGTATACTTGGTTTTCTTTACCAATATAAAAAGAATAAGAGAGATACGTTGATTACAGGCATGCTCTTCTTTTTTACCGGCTTTGCTATAGTGCTTTATTTAAACCAGGCCGGCAATCAACCAAGAGAAAGGGATTACGCCTATGTAGGATCGTTTTATGCCTTTGCGATCTGGATAGGATTGGGCTTTCTCTATGTAAAAGAACTGATTGATAAGTATACAAAGTCTGCTGTGGCAAACTATGCTGCTGCAGGTTTATGTCTGTTGGCTGTTCCTGTTTTAATGGCCAGCCAGGAGTGGGACGATCATGACCGTAGCCGTAAAGTTTTGGCAAGAGATCTTGCCATAGATTATTTGGAAAGTTGTGCGCCAAACGCCATCGTAATTTCTTATGGTGATAATGATACCTACCCACTCTGGTATGCTGTTGAAGTGGAAGGTATAAGGCCGGATATAAGAGTGATCAATTCAAGTTTGCTTGGCACCGACTGGTATATTAATCAATTAAGATATAAGCTTAATCAAAGTCCTCCTGTTGATCTTGTTTGGTCAGCAGACCAGATTTTGGGCAGCAAACGTGACGGTATATATTTTTATGCAGGCGCACCAGGCGCTAAGGTTGATCAGAATGTACCAATGGATCTTTACAGTATGCTTAAAGATTATTCAGGAAGTGATGACCCTGGTAGAATGGCTCCTCTACCGAATTCTGAAGATTATGTAAACATTTATCCAACGAAAAAAGTAAAAGTTCCTGTTGATATAAATGTTGTAAAACAAAACGGTACAGTCAATGCCGCAGACAGTGTCGTAAGCGATGTAGTTTTTGACATTGCAAGAAATGTATTAGGTAAAAATGAAACCGCAGTACTTAATATTATTGCTGCCAACATGTGGAAACGTCCTATCTATTTTACTTCTCCAAATACACAGTTAGGCTTTGAAGATTACTTAAGGAGCGATGGCCTTACATACAGACTTGTGCCTGTAAAAAATGGTGATGTAAACAAGGATTGGGTGGTAGACAAAATGATGACGAAATTTAAGTTTGGCAATGCTGATAAGCCGGGCGTTTATTTTGATGAAGAGAACCGTCGTCATTTAAACACATTAAGGATGCAATATTCTTCAGCAGCTATCAACCTTGCTGATAATGGTCGTAAACCTGATGCTATCAAACTTTTAAAAAAATGCGACTCAATGATGTTACAGGAAAACTTCCCTTATGGTATGGTGGCCCGTAATCAGCAGCATAATCAAATTGCTGGACAGTTCCTTTTGGCCTGTTATAAAGCTGGAGATACAGCGCTTGCGCAGAAAGTGAGTTCATCCTTAAGAAAAGATCTTGAGCAGCAGGTTACCTATTACAACAGTCTTGACGAAGATAAAATGATAACGTTAAGCAGGGAAAGCGATATGGTTAACCAGTTATTACGCCAGTTGCAATCGCTGGAACAATATTTTAAAAGTCCAGTTTCAGATTCTATAAATCCTGAACAAAGAAATCCTGTAATAAATAACCCTTTACCGCCAGTGCAGGATACACAAGTAACAGATAATAAAAAATAGAAAGGCTTTACTTTATTATAATCCTGGTTTAAACAAGCCGGGATTTTTTATTTAACATGGCGAACTAATTGTTAAGTTCAAATGTTTATTAAATTACAGTCTTCCCAAAACAAGATTTGGTTTACCTGCACATAGCAAGGCATTAAGTAACTCTGAAACAATATTGATGTTAGGTCACCACTTTACAAAATACAATCCGTCAGACGGAGAAAAGTCTTCGTTTGAAAAGCTGCTCGATACCTTCATGCAATTACTCACTTATACCAGTGGAGATGTAAGTGAAGCGTTGAGCTGGCTCACAGAATTAGATAAGGAATACAAACTAACCGATGATAATTATGGGTTAGGTGATTTTATTGAAGACCTTAAAGACAAAGGTTATATTGATGAGAACAAACAGAATGGAGAAATAAAGATCAC
>JBDSRT010000141.1:0-4413 GCA_039929165.1 Ginsengibacter sp. | reverse complement strand
TAGCGCCATGTACATAAATTGTTTCAGCAGTTTCCTTAATGTGTTGCAACACCCGTTGCGCCTTGCCAAGACTGTAAGCGATGATAACACTGGTTTTACCAACCTCTTTATTTTTCACAATCCAGTTCACAATATCATCAAAAATTTGTTGCTGAGGTTTCCATTTGTAGAGTGGTAAACCGAAAGTAGATTCAGTGATAAAAGTATTACATTTAACCGGCTCGAATGCACCGCTTATGCCATCATCTTCTGTTTTATAATCGCCGCTTACAACCCAAACTTCACCTTTATATTCTATTCTTATTTGCGATGAACCAATAATGTGTCCGGCAGGGTGAAGAGAAACCTTTACACCGTTAATAGCTATGCTCTCGTTCCAATCAACGGTTTGATAATTATTAGGGCCAAGCCTGGCTTCCATAATAGGCTTGCTGAATTTATGACTTAGATAATGTTTATGACCGGCGTAAGCATGATCACTGTGCGCATGAGTTATAATAGCCTTGTCTACAGGTTTCCAGGGGTCAACATAAAATTGACCTGCATCACAATACAGGCCTTTATCAGTAAATGTTATAAGATTCAATGATGTTGTTTACTTCTATAGTACAAAAATCAACAGGATTTTGTTGCACGTACTATCCTGCAAAGGACTTGCCGGAAGTTATCACCATTCTTTTTCAACTACGCCGTTCAAAATGCGCATTACATATAATCTTTTGTTCTCATAGTAGTCCGGCTGCGTATCCTGATCACCAAGAAATACCGGCTTAAAATTATACTCATGCAGCACCGTAAGCTTTTTCTCATTCAAATGGTCCATCATGTTCTTTGGGTATTGCAACAATAGCCGTGTGAAATAGTAAGCAGTTTCAAAACCTTTGTAAGCCATATCTGACGGCCTTATACTAAACTCTTGAGTATAGGCATCAGTAAAAACGTTATTGAAATAATTTTTTTCGGGATAGTGAGGTGTAGTAAAATGAATAGGGAAATCTTTATAAGCATCTTTCTTGGTGAAGCTTTTAAAGCCATCCCAGTTAGGCATCCCAATCAAATCAATCTCGTATGTTTTTTTATTTGCAAATGCTGCGTCAGCAACTGTTTTTGAAAAATTTTCATCCAGGCTTCCACCAATTACAACATTGGGTTTTGTGCTATCCATTTTTTTTCTCAACCCATAAGATGAAACTACACTATCAACGCTTATTGTTTCAATATTTAAAATTGGTTTGCCGTCCTGCTCATTCAACGCCTTAAAAATTGCTGCTATTTTATCTTCCTGTGCGCCAGGCTTTTTACAAAGTATGATTTTATCTGTACCATGAGTTTGCAAAATGTAGCTGTAAATGCCTTCGCAATGCACTTTTAAAGTAGAATTTAAAATAGCCATATACCCGTTGTCAGTAACGCCGCCATCATTTGGGTAAGTCACCGATAAAAAAGGCACCTTCCTGTCTTTTGCAATATCAGCAAGCTCCTTAAAATCTGCATCTTTCACAGCGCCAATAAATAAATCAAAACTGTCAAGCGTATGCATTGCTATTAATTTGGTGAGAGGCTGTGTTGGTGATTTGGTATCATAAATATAAGCCTGCACATTACCCTCGTTGAGTGTAAGCTGTTCGAAAGCTACCTGGACACCCTGTACAAACTCAAGTGGCGTTGAAACAAATTTAGGGACCGTTTTAATATCTTTTATTTTGCTACCTGTGAAAACTGAATCAAGATATAACGGTGCAAAAATCCCAATTCTATACATCTTTTTAGCATCACTATTGTCCTGAGACTGTGCCGAAGAACCGTAAAATGCTATCAAGAATAAAAGGCCGAAAATTTTTTGCATAATGTTTTAAGAGGTTAATCTTTTAGAATTATTCCCATTCAATTGTTGCAGGAGGTTTGCTGCTGATGTCATATACCACACGGTTAATTCCGCGTACGTTGTTTATAATTTCATTGGATACTTCAGCAAGAAAATCATAGGGCAGATGCGCCCAATCCGCCGTCATGCCATCAACCGAAGTAACAGCCCTGAGAGCCACTGTAAATTCATAAGTCCTTTCATCTCCCATAACTCCTACACTTTTTACCGGCAATAAGATGGCGCCTGCCTGCCATACCGTTGCATACAAGTTATGTTTTCGCAAGCCGTTAATAAAGATGGCGTCAGCCTTTTGTAAAAGCTTCACTTTTTCTTCAGTTACTTCTCCTAAAATTCTTACAGCTAAACCAGGGCCGGGAAATGGATGGCGACCTAATAAAGTATCAGGTATGCCAAGTTCAGCGCCAACCTGTCTTACTTCATCCTTAAATAAGGATCTAAGTGGTTCAACCAGTTTCAAGTTCATCAAATCCGGCAATCCGCCAACATTATGATGAGATTTGATTGTGGCTGATGGACCATGTACAGAAAGTGATTCTATCACATCAGGATATATAGTGCCTTGCCCGAGAAAGGAAATATCATCAAGTTTTGTCGCTTCTTCATCAAACACGTCAATAAAACATTTGCCTATAATTTTCCGCTTTTCTTCAGGGCTGATTTTACCTGCAAGCTTAGTATAAAAATGTTCCCTGGCATTTACGCCTTTTATGTTTAGGCCAATTTCTCTGCAACTGCTCAAAACCTGTTCAAATTCATCCTGACGCAGAACGCCATTGTCTACAAAAATTCCGTAAAGGTTATCGCCAATGGCTTTATAAATAAGTGTTGCCGCAACAGTTGAATCCACACCGCCACTCAAGGCCATGATCACTTTTTTATCACCAATCTGTTTCTTAATAGCCTCAACAGTTTCTGTTACAAAATGTGCAGCCGTCCAATCCTGACTGCAGCCGCAAATATTTACCAGGAAATTTTTTAAGATTGTTTTCCCTTCAGTGGAATGATATACTTCAGGATGAAACTGTATGCCATATAAAGCTTTATGATTTGAGTCTTCGCTTTTAAATCCAGCAATAGGAATACTTGTCGTTGTGGCTAATAACTTAAAATCTTCCGGGAGTTTTTTTATAGTATCGCTGTGGCTCATCCAGACCTGCGACGACGCACTAACATTTTTAAAGATATCTATATTATTAATAACGCTGAGCGTGGCCCTGCCATATTCTCTTTTGTCACTTTTTTCTACCGAGCCGCCAAAAAGTTTAGCTGTTAACTGAGCGCCATAACAAACGCCAAGTATTGGATAATTCTCCGCCAGTTTTTTTATATCAACAATTGGCGGTTGATCATCATTTACTGAAAATGGAGAACCTGAAAAAATAACACCTTTTATATTTTTTTCTGCGGAAAAATTTTTGTGATAAGGAATTATTTCACAATACACATTGGCTTCACGAACGGCCCTGGCAATAAGCTGTGTGTATTGAGAACCAAAATCAAGAATAAGAATTTTGTCAGTCATTTGGCAGCTAAGTTAAGCCTTTACACAAATGTGTAGCGGCCTGTCATTTTACTACATTTGTCCAAATTTTATTATGAGAAATATAATCATACTTACCGCAATGGCCCTCACCGTTTGTTCCTGCAATGTTGAAACGGGTAGCGGAAATATAATTTCAGAGAACAGGCAAGTTGGCAGTTTTGAAGGTGTGCAAGCTTCGGGCTCTATAGATGTGAATGTACAAAGTGGCCCGGAAGACCAGGTTGTTATTGAAGCTGATGACAACATTTTAAAATATATTATTACAGAAGTAGATAATGGTGTGCTGGAGATACATTATAAATCAAACACAAATTTTAGGAACACGCATATAACTGCTCACGTTATTGGGAAAGACCTAAACAGGCTTTATGTTAGTGGTTCTGGTAATATTAAAGTTACCAACATTATAAAAAATGATGACAGGATACAGGTTAAGGTTTCGGGTTCCGGAGATATATCTGCCATTTTAGATGTACCAAAGGTTGAAGCAGAAAGCTCCGGCAGCGGGAATATTACACTCCGTGGAAAATGTAAAAATTTTGAAGCAGATATGAGTGGTAGCGGCGATCTGAAATCGTCTGAATTACTTGCTGAAAATGCTGATGTATCTATTGCCGGCAGTGGCACTGCTTCTGTGCATTGTAGTGTAAAACTTAAAGCCAGGGCGAGCGGAAGCGGAAGCATTTACTATTCGGGAAATCCTCAGGATCAACAAATTAATAAATCAGGTAGCGGGAGTGTAGAAAAAAGATAAGAGTTAATTGACACCTTGTCAGAAAATTATCGTGGCATTTTTTTTGAAAAGCCACAACAAAAAATCACGTAATGCAGAAAGGTAATATCAGGGTTCAAACGGAAAATATTTTCCCCATCATTAAAAAATTTCTTTACAGCGACCATGAAATTTTTATAAGGGAATTAGTTAGTAATGCAGTTGATGCTACGCAGAAATTAAAAACATTATCATCAATCGGTGAAGCCA
>JBDSRT010000140.1:0-4973 GCA_039929165.1 Ginsengibacter sp. | reverse complement strand
TTGGCGGAAGACTTATTATCTGTAAAACTTTCTTTGTGGATTGAATCAATACAGAAACACTTCTAGTGCGAACCATTAGGTTTCATTTTCTTTTTTTATCTCAATAAGTCCCATCGGTTAATGAAGTTATTATGTGGTGACACTTAAACACATTCCAAATTTTAAAAAGGATTATATTAGAGCTTTTTAACCACTGGCCAATGACTGGTACTGTCTCTGGTTTTCCGACATCCTTTGTAAACTTATACCGCACACTAATGTAGTAACTTTTATGAAGCAATTTTTCCATGTACTTTTTCTGCAAAGCTTTGCATTTTGCGTTGTACATGGCCAGTCTTTCACAATGGATGATCTTTTAGAAATAAGGAACCAGGGGAAAAACCTCGATCACTTTATGGCCAAAAATAATTTTGCGCCTGATAATGCCTTCGATAGAAGTGATTCTGTTACCACCTTCACGGAAAAATCCAGGAACCGGAAAAAGGAATTAAACTCACCACGAACGGTTGAAATGTATAAAAAGAATGATGTAAAGTGTTATGCTTTTCACACAGCTTCTTTAAAAGATTTCCTGGACGGGCAAAAAAAATTGATGAAAGCCGGCTATTTCTACGACCGGAACAAAAATTACACAAAAGACAGCCTGATACTTTATCAAAGAAAAAACCTGGCCATACAGGCGACGCTTGTGTTGAAGGATAGTATACCTAGATATACTTTTCTGCTAGAGGAAAAACGCATACCGGATATTACTGAAGTTAAATATGGTGAAGATCTTTTGCACTTTGATTCACACGAGTTTTTAGTAAGTTATTTTGGTGAGGAAAATGTTACAAAAGACATGTATTTCCTTTCAGAGACAGAACTAAAAAAATGTTCCATATTATTCAGTGGCACTAACCGCCAGGTTGTGTTTGTGTGGAAAGATGAAACCAACCTGAATGGATTGGATTATATTCTCTTAAGCAACGTATTGCCAACAGCAGGCGCTGCCAAATTAAATGGTGTAACAGGTAATAACGAATGGACGTTGCATAACGGCCTTTATCCCGGCATGACGATTAAAGAATTACTTAAACTAAATGAAATAGATTTCGAAATTTATGGCAATGCCTCAGACCTGGCTTTTATGATAAAGCCGGAAGCAGCGGGTAAAATAGATTTTAAAAAGACAGCCGTAATGCTCAATTGTAACAGTTGTGATACGGACAGGTACTTCAATAAAAAGTTTGTCAGCGCCCTGGCCTTAGCAAAACAGAATTTGCCATTGTATGTTTACGATTTGATCATCTATCCTGAGTCCAGGGAAAATTAGCCTTGCTTTTTACAGCTTTTATAAAGAATCCTTAGCCTTAAGTCATAAGCTTGGTTATTGCTACCAGCAAAGCTTTTATTATTATTATTGCAGGTGAATTATTCACTAAGTTTAAATCTGAAATCTATGAGCCGGTTATTACTCTTATTTCTCGGTCTTGTGCTATTGATACTGGGCTTTTACGTTTTTCGCTTATACACAGGAAAGGTGCCACGGCTCACAGAAGTAACCGCCGATGTTGCTGTAAATGCAACGGAATTAATCAAATTATTTGAAAGCGATAGTGCTGCTGCCAATAAAAAATATTTGGGCAAGGTGCTTTCTGTTAATGGCAATATAAAATCAATTGAAAAGGAAGCGGCTAACGTAGTTTTAGGGGACAAAAATCTATCAACATCTATCAGGTGCAGTATGGATTCTACATTTGGCAATGCCGCTGCTGCACTTAAAGCAAATGAGCAGGTTACCATAAAAGGCGTGTGTACGGGTTATATTCCTGATGATTCAGGACTTGGGCTGGGAGCCGACGTTGTGATGAACAGGTGTGTTATAGAAAAAAAATAAAACAATACACAGGTATGAAGAACAGGATTTTTTTTGCAATTATATTAGTGTTAGCTACTTCGCTGGTTAACGGGCAGGATAAATATTTTACAAAGAGCGGAAAAATAAGTTTCTTTTCTGCTACACCACTTGAAGATATTGCCGCAGTTAATTCTTCGGCTGTTATTGTGTTGGATACAAAAGCAAACAGCCTGCAATTTTCCGTTTTAATCAAAGGATTTGAATTTGAGAATGAAGAAATGCAGGCGCATTTCAATGCAGATTACCTGGAAAGTGATAAGTATCCAAAAGCCGAATTTAAAGGGCATCTTGTCAATACACCGGCAATAGATTTTAAAAAGAGTGGCACCTATCCTGTGCAGGTTAAAGGTTCGCTTACTATGCATGGCGTAACCAAAGAAGTGCAATCTGCAGGCACTATTAAAGTAGATGGCAGTTCGCTTAAAGCCAGTTCAACCTTCAATATACAGGTGGCAGATTTCGATATCGTTATTCCAAAACTGGTACGTGATAAGGTTGCCAAAACAGTAAAGATCGCGGTAGATACTTCACTTGAACCATTGAAAGGATAAATTTCTTTCCTGCTATTTTATACTTGTTATAAAAAAATATTATATTCAAGCCGTTAATTATTATCAGCATGAAAAAGTCTATTGGTGTTATAATCGGGTTTGTTTGTCTTATAATGGTATCGCTTGCATTTACCTCGGCGGAAGAACCACGTTACAAGAACTTAAAAATATTACCCAAGAATACCAATAAACAACAGATGGACAGCGTGATGCATCATTTTACGCAATCACTTGGTGTCAAGTGTAATTTTTGCCACGTGTATAACCAGGAGCAAAAAAGTATGGACTTTGCCTCAGATGCCAACGAGCATAAAGGCGTTGCCCGTATGATGATGAAAATGACTAATGGCATTAATAAAAGATACTTCCATGTAAAAGACGCTAAGAATCTTTCTACAAAATTAGAGGTTACCTGTTATACCTGTCACAATGGTAAAGAAGAACCGGCACATGTGCCAGCCTTGATACCTCGTGGTCCCGGTGGTACTCCTCCCGGCCCAATGATTATGAATGGCGCTGACAGCACAAAGCGTCAGTAAGCTTTAACTTTCAATTTGACTTAAAGTAATATGCTTACTAATGGTTAGTAATTGATGACCATGCATTGAATATAAACAATGAGATTAATCTTCGTCAAACCTTTTCAGCGGAACATCCAAAAGCGCAGTCAGAAAAAGTGATTGCCTGGGTAGGTAAATCGCAACAGCGGTTTGATGCGTTGTTTTAAATTTTTGCATGATGAGTACTGGCTGATGCAACGGGCTGCCTGGCCAGTGAGTTATTGTGTTATCACAATTGGTCTTTCGTCAATCATCCGGTTTTGCTTTTAAAGGAAGTTCATCATAACTTTTCTTCCGCCATTTACTAAGTTAATTAAATATAGATAAGGCGAAGCTCACTATGGTATCAACCGGGGATGACGCTGTAATTGTTGTTTCTCTTAAGCATTAATATCATTATCAAAATAAAAAAGCCGCAACAAAAGCCAAGTAAAGGAGCTGAGACTGTTTTAAGAGACCAGCCGGTAAGATATGACCCGGCCACATCACACAGATTGATCATGGCCATGTAGGCAGTAAACTGCGAGCCTTCAACTTTATCTGCACATAGGCCCATAAGTATAGGAAATACTGCTACGCTCAGCAGCGGATCGGCAAGATTCCAGAGAACCAAACCAGCCCCGGAATAAAAATCATAATGCCAAAAATAAAATGAGCTATTAAGTACGAGCAGGAAAATAGCAACACCCCACATTACTCTTACCTGAACAACTTTTGCGCCGATCTTATCAGAAGCAACTCCGCCTAAAATAATAGCGACGAAAGTGATCACGCTGCCCCAACTTCCCTGTAAAATAGAGAGGGCTTTGTCGTCCCATTTCAATATATGTATGAGGTAATACGTATACGATCTTATGAATACGCTGCTACAAAAATATACACCGGCAACCACTCCAAAATATTTTAAACTTTTTTGATTTGTGATACCCGAGTATATTTTTTTAAATAAAAGCGTAAAATTCGGTTGATAGGCTTTGGCCAGCTGGCGTGTATTTGCGTAATTGCTGAAAGCAATTAAAGGGTCGCTTTTATGAAGCCTGGTTATGAAAAATAAAACAGTAAAACATAACAGGATTGTGGTTTGCAAAACAGCAGCACTTCTAAAACCATATTCATGTAATACATAAGACAGACCTGCCGAGCCGAAAGCAACACCTATTAAAAAGCCGCCACGCATAAATCCATTCAATCTTCCACGCTGTTCAGCCGGCACAATTGAAATGGCCATAGCATCAACACTGGCATCCTGTATTGAAGCGAATATGCTGTGACAGAAAAACAATAGGCTTAACAATGACAATTGCTGCACAGGATCTTTTACAATTGTTAATCCAGCGGAAGCGAATACAGCAACCAATTGGGATAGTACCACCCAATGCTTCCTATGCCCAATAAGTGAATACTGAAAGCGATCAATAAAAGGTCCCCAAAAAAATTGAATAGTCCAGGGCAGGCCAACTATAGCAATGAAAGTCCCGATATGCTGCGTTTCTACATTACGTCCCAAAAGATAATTGGCCACCGCTGTAAGCGCAAAACCCGAGGGTATGCCCTGCATAATATAAAGATAGAAGAAGGTAAAATATCTAAAACGTGAACTATCGTTAAGGGCCGGTAAATGCATACGGTGTCATTAAAATCCAGGTTACAGAAACTTAACAACTTTGATACCGTTTTGTTGATGCTGTTGTTTATAATTTCTTTCGTGAACTTTAAAAGAAGAAGTCGCAATTCGGAAATTTTAAAGAAACATTGAAATATTCAAAATCATAAGTTTCAGATGAGTTATTATCGGATATTACGAACATGAAAACATTAACCTGTTCTACGCCACACGTACTAACGTACGCAGATTCAGAACTCCCCTCAATCGTTGCCGGGGAAAGTTTACTTAAAGTAAAAAGGATTGGCATCTGTGGTACTGATCTGCATGCATACGAAGGCACGCAACCGTTCTTTAGT
>JBDSRT010000139.1:0-7606 GCA_039929165.1 Ginsengibacter sp. | reverse complement strand
TAAAGGTAAAAAGCTTGCGGCCTTTAGAAACACTCACATAGGTTTTGTATTTCAGTTTCATCATTTACTGCCGGAATTTACAGCACTTGAAAATGTTTGCATACCGGGCTGGATCTCAGGGAAAAATAGGAAGGAAATTACTTCGAAAGCTGAAGAGCTTTTAAAGATTTTGGGACTTGAAGGTCGGGCAGACCATAAACCTAATGAACTTTCTGGCGGCGAACAGCAGCGTGTTGCCGTAGCAAGAGCGCTTATCAATAATCCGTCTCTGGTAATGGCTGATGAACCGACAGGCAATCTCGATTCAGCTAATGCTAAAGAATTACATAATTTATTTATTGATCTCCGCGACCGGTTTAAGCAAACATTTTTAATTGTTACACACAATGAAGAATTGGCTAAACTCAGTGACAGAATCCTTCACATGAAAGATGGTTTAATGCAGGACAGTTCATTGTCGCAGGAAGTCTACAAAACAAAAGATTGACGTTTGTGGTTTAGTTGAATAATTACAATCTTGGCCGCCATGGCGTTTCAGGCACCTTTAAGTTTTGCCCGATAAATCTTGCCAGCACAAATAAATAGTCGCTTAACCTGTTAAGATATTTAATGATAAGCGGATCGATAAATAATTGATGATCATGCATATTAACACACCACCGTTCCACACGCCGGCAAACGCATCTTGCAATGTGAATGTTTGAAACCGCAACATTGCCGCCTGGTAATATAAAATGTTTCATTTCCGGCAACCCTTCATTCATTCGGTCAATCTCTTTTTCAAGAAATTCAACATCGCTTTCTTTAAGGTCAGGAATTTTCATTTTTGATTCTTTAGCCGGATCGCATGCCAGCGAAGAACCAATTGTAAAAAGCCTGTCCTGTATCTCTTTAAGTGTTTGACGGGAACCTTCATCTTGACAGGTATCTATTAAAAGGCCAAGATGTGAATTAAGCTCATCAACAGAACCGTAAGTTTCAATCCGGAGATTACTTTTAGACACTTTAGTACCACCTATAAGACTGGTTGTACCAAGGTCACCGGTTTTGGTATATATTTTTAAAGACATGAGTTAGAAAGTAAAAAAAGTAAATGAAAAATGTATCTACTAACTATTAACTACTTGCTACTCATATTGTTCAGTATTAATGAGCAAGAGACAGTTGTTCCCGGGATTTATCACTTTCAATTACGCCATCTTTTAAACGTATAATACGATGCGCATGATTTGCAATATCTTCTTCATGAGTTACTAAAATTACTGTGTTGCCTTCGCTATGAATCTTTCCAAAAATATCCATGATTTCTGTAGATGTTCTTGAATCAAGATTACCCGTAGGTTCATCAGCTAAAATAATTGAAGGCGTATTTACCAATGCCCGGGCAATGGCAACCCTTTGTCCCTGTCCACCGGAAAGTTCATTGGGTTTATGATGACTTCTATCTGAGAGGCCAACCCTGTTGAGCATTTCAAGGGCTTGCTCCATCCGTTGTTTTTTTGGGGTACCGTTATAAACCAATGGCAGTGCTACATTTTCTGCTGCCGTCAATCTTGGTAATAAATTAAATTGCTGAAATACAAAGCCGATTTCCTGGTTTCTTACCGTGGCAAGATCATTGTCCGGCATCTTACTAACATCTTTACCGTTTAAAATATAAAGGCCTGATGTTGGCGAATCAAGGCAACCGAGAATATTCATCAATGTACTTTTTCCGCTGCCGCTCGGGCCCATCAGGGCAACATATTCATTCTTGGCAATATCGAGTGTTAGGCCTTTAAGCACTTGCAGCTCCTGGCGGCCCATGTAATAGCTTTTATAAATTTTTTCAAGATTAATAATTGGTGACATGCTGAAAGCTTATGCTGAAAAATTGTTAGTGATGTAGTGCAGAAAGCATTTACAATTTACTTACTTCCTGATAACCTTTGGCACTTTAAAAAAATGTTCATCGTGATGCGACGCATTTTTTAAAGCCTCTTCTGTAGAAACACTGCCGGTCACTTCGTCTTCCCTTAACACATTCATGCTGGTGCTCATGTGTAAAAGCGGTTCAACACCGGTAGTATCCAATTCATTTAACTTATCGATGAAAGCGATCATTTTTTCAAGATCCTGTTTAATCTCTTCTTTATCTTCTTTATTAAATTCAAGCCTTGCAAGCCTGGCAAGGTTGGTTACAAGTTCATCATCTACTTTCATGTGGTAAAAATATATAAAACCTTTTGCCGCCAGGCTTTTTATGAAACGCTTAAATGTATAATCTTAATTGTAAACCTTAATTAACTTCGCCGGTTATGCAAAATACAGGGCAAATAGTAATGAGCGGTATAAGACCGACAGGTTTTTTACACCTGGGCAATTATTTTGGGGCTATTAGAAATTATATAAAACTACAGGATGAGTTTACCTGCTTTTTTATGGTGGCAGATCTGCATAGTTTAACCACGCATCCCGATACCAAAAATCTTAAACCTAATGTGCACCGTGTTTTAGCGGAAAATATAGCCTGCGGGTTAGATCCCGAAAAAGCTGCATTGTACTGCCAGAGCCATGTGCCTGAAACAAGCGAATTGTATCTCTATCTCAATATGCTTGCGTATACAGGTGAACTTGAAAAAACGGTTACATTTAAAGATAAGGTAAGGCAACAGCCGGATAATGTAAATGCAGGCCTACTAACTTATCCTGTTTTGCAGGCCGCAGATATTTTATTGCACAGGGCTACTTACGTGCCGGTTGGCAAAGACCAGGAGCAACATCTTGAAATGGCGAGAAATTATGTGACCCGGTTTAATTTTCGGTATGGAAATGTGTTTACTGAACCAATTGCTTTCAATTATACTGATAACCTTGTTAAAGTGCCCTCACTTGATGGTAAGGGGAAAATGAGCAAAAGTGAAAATCAAATGGCAACACTTTACCTGGCTGACAGTGATGAAGAGATCACGAAGAAAGTAATGAAGATCAAAACAGATAGCGGTCCTTCTGAAAAGAACTCAGTAAAACCGGATGACATAAAAAATATTTTCCTGTTGATGAATTTAGTGAGCTCTCGAGACAACGTACAAACATTTGAAGACGATTTTAATGATTGCACTATACGTTATGGTGATATGAAAAAACAACTGGCTAAAGATATGGTCGCCTTTATTTCGCCCATAAGAGAAAAGGTAAATACTATTCTTAAAGATGAAAGTTACTTACAGGATGTGATGAAGATGGGTGCAAAAAAAGCTGGTGAAAGTGCCCGGCAAACTATGTCTTTAGTTAGAGAAGCAATGGGGTTTAATTATTTTTAGCATGTGATCTTTTTTCTGCGCTTTAGAGTCGAGGGTTTTTACTAGATTATTTTTATGCATTATTTCAATACTTTAGCTGCTTTACTTTATGCAAAGCTGAGATTGAAATTCCTATATGGCCAAAAACAAAAAACCCAAACACATTGCTATAGCCGGTAACATCGGCGCCGGCAAAACAACATTAACGGAGTTGCTCAGCAAGCACTACAAGTGGATCCCACAATTTGAAGATGTAGATCATAACCCGTACCTTAATGATTTTTATGAAGACATGCCAAGGTGGAGCTTTAACCTGCAGATCTATTTTTTAAACAACCGGCTTAAGCAATTATTAGAGATCGAAAGAGGAACTCAAACCGTTATACAGGACAGAACCATTTATGAAGATGCCAATATTTTTGCGCCGAATCTTCACCAGATGGGCCTGATGAGCAAAAGAGATTATGATAATTATTACTGTCTTTTTGAAACCGTTAAAAGCATGGTGAAACCGCCGGATCTTTTAATTTATCTCAACGCTTCTGTACCCACACTCGTGGCGCAAATACAGAAAAGAGGCAGAGAGTATGAAGAAAACATAAGACTTGATTACCTTAAAAAGCTGAATGAGTTTTATAACAAATGGATAAGTTCTTATAACGAAGGTCCCTTGCTAATAATTGATGCTGATGAAAATAAGTTTGCTGAAAATGATGAACATTTTGGGCAGGTGATTACCCGTGTCAATTCAGAATTATTCGGCTTGTTTTAAAGCCAGTGTATGAATATTTTAGAAGAAAGCAATTTAAACATCACTGATAATATCCTTGTTGCTCTGAAGCCGGTAAAGCTCAATAAACTATTTTTTAATTATAAAACTTTTATTATGACAACTAAAGAAATCGCAGACAAACTTGTTGAAATATGCCGTTCCGGCGATTTTGAAAAAGCCCAGGCAGAATTATTTGCCGAAGATGCAGTTAGTCTTGAGCAAGAAGCCTCGCCGGCTTTCGAAAAAGAAACAAAGGGTTTGCCTGCAATAAAAGAAAAAGCACAAAAATGGGAATCTATGGTAAAAGAAATGCATGGTATTACTGTTTCTGAAGCTTTAATAGCAGGCAATTCATTTGCAATAACAATGAGATTGGATGTGACTATGAAAGAAGGCGGTCATATGGATATGACAGAGCTTTGCGTTTATAAAACTAAAGATGGTAAGATCATATCAGAGGAATTTTTTATGTAGGTATCACAACTTATTTTTTATCAGGAACAGATCGATGGTTATTTATTTTGCTGACTAACTTTCCATCTGTTCCTTTTGCATTTTTCACTGCAATACTTTACATCATCCCAAACCTTTTCCCACTTCTTACGCCAGCTAAAAGGCCTGTTACAAACCACACAATCTTTGCTTGTACTTTTATTGAGAAATACATTTTTCATTTAAGCTGGTGTGATCATTTGTTGGCTTTATCAAGGCCGTTTAAAAAAAGTTCAGCTGTAGCCATGTAGTCCTGTTGCTTCTCTGCAGGCCATTTATCGTAAGCTTTCAAAAGCATACCCAAACGTTGGTTCTTACTTAAATAATCACGATGCACATGCATAAATCGCCAAAACAAACAATCCCATGTCTTTTGCCATGGACCTTTTTGCCAGTTGCCCATTTTTGTTAAATAATTGCTGCTGCTGATGTATGGCTTTGTAGTCATAAGGCCGCCATCTGCAAACTGCGTCATGCCATAAGTGTTTGGCACCATCACCCAATCATAAGCATCTACATACATTTCCATAAACCACAGGTAAACATCATCAGGATCAAACTCACACAGCAACATAAAATTTCCCATTACCATTAAACGCTCAATATGATGCGTGTAACCATTTGACAAAGCTTTTTTAATAACTACATCAACTGGCTCAATACCTGTTGTGCCATTCCAAAAACTTGCAGGAATTTTTCTTGAAAACCCCCAATGATTTTTAGTGCGTTGCTTCGAACCTTCAAACTCATACACCACTCTTATGTATTCCCGCCAGCCAATAACCTGTCTTATAAAACCTTCCAATGAGTTAAGGGGCACATTGTTTTTAGTTGCAGAAATCAACGTTTTTTCAATTACATATTGCGGCGTAAGCAAGCCGGCGTTTAACAGCAAGCTTAAAGCAGAGTGATATAACAGCGGTTCTTCTCTAACCATTGCATCTTCATAAATTCCAAATTTTACAAAACGTTCTTCAAGAAAATTATTAAGCCACAGTTTTGCTTCTTCAAAAGTGGTTGGGTAGAAACCATCACGTTTATTAAAAGGTGAAGGTGTATCGCCGTAGTTATCGGCAAAATTCCTTTGCGTATAATCGAGTGCTTCCTTTACAAATTCATTTGTTTTAGGAAGTTCAATTTCCGGTACCAATTCACCTTTTGGAAATTTCAGGCGATTCTCATCATCAAAGCTCCAGCGGCCGCCTTGCGGTTTGTTACCGGCTACTAAAATGTTCAGCCTTTGTCTTTGATACTTATAGAAATCGGCCTGGAAATAGGTTTTTTTGGTATTGAAAAATGCTCTGGCTTCCGTTAAATTAGTAATAAAGGCAACTGTAGGATACAGAATAATTTGAATATTATTGTTATTAGCAGCTTCATAAATATGCTTCTGTAGCCAATTATCTGTTACGTCTGTATAATGAATTTCCGTGATGCCGTTTGTCGCCAGCCTGGTCAGCAAATCTTCAATTTTGCAAAGACCTGATGTGGCTTCTATATAAACTGTTTCAATGTTATTTTGATTTAGATAATCTTCATAAGCCTTCATTGTGGCTCTGTGAAGTATGATCTTTTTCTTATTGAAATTGTATTGATTGAAAAATAAATCTTCTTCAACCAGGTAGGCTTTACGTTCCTTGTCAACAGCAGGGTGTTGCTTAAATAACTGGTGCGGAAATATTAATGTAACGGCTGAAGTCATCACAATTAAAACAAATGTTTTTAATTAATTGTTTTGTGGTAAAACGGATTTTATAAACAACAACAAAAAAATTCGAGGAGCTACTAAATGAGCTCGTTCTATTTTTCCAGTCCAATTTTCTTCAACATAATTTTGAACCTTTGATCTGAATGAAGTATATCAAACTTCGGATCTATTTTAAGACTGCATAAAGATTCCTCATGCATTTGATAACTTTTATCAAGCCATTCAAAAGCTTTATCGGTGTCGCCCAAACTGGCGTACACGAGGGCAACGCCACGATAATCATTGCCACCTTTTTTTAGGGTCATATCAATATTTTCCACAATAGCTTTTGCTTCTTCCTTCCGCTTACCGTCTGCATAAATATGTGCCAACGCTATATCTGTCTTTAGTTTATTATTAAGTCCACGGCCCCAACGTTCATTTTCTGCAATGGCTTCATCAATCATTCCTTTAGCCTGGTAAGCCAGCGAACGCAGCCTGAATGCAGGCACAAATTCCGGATCAAGATCAAGCGTTTTAGTGGCCAGTTCTATTGCCTCATCATACTTACGATTGTAATAAAAATGTATGCCCTTATCCTTAAGTATGCCAGGCGATACAGGGTCAATATCAACAGCTATTGTTATCTCTTTTAAAGCTTCTTCTTTACTATCCATAAATAATAACCACTCTGCACACCAGTGATGACCTGTTGCATAATTCGGGCTTAGTTCAATACCAATCTTACATTCTTTTTCAGAATTTTTCCAGTCCCATTCATTCAACATTAAGGAGATGGCCAGGGATATATGCGCTTCGCCTAAACGGTTATCAATCTGCAATGCTTTATTAATGGCTTCAGTTTGTTTGGCTAAAACTTCCCGGCGTGATGTGTTAGTATATTCACCCATAAGGCTGTAAGTGTCTGCCAGCCCGGCCCAGGCCAGGGCATAGTCATTATCTTTTTCAATGGCATTTTCAAAATAACGCACGGCAGTGCTAAGGCTATCAGCATTTCTTTTTGCCCAAAAAAAACGACCCTGCAGGTAAAGTTGATAAGCCTCAGTATCATCAGTATAACGCTTCTCCAGCAAGTTTTTATCAGAGCCGGTAAGATGCAGGCGTAAAGCTTCAACAATTTTCAAAGACACTTTTTCCTGTATATCAAAGATATCATCCATTGTGCCGCGGAAACTTTCAGCCCAAATATGTATATCACGTTTCGACTCAATAAACTGCGCCGTTATTCTTAAGTTATTATCCTGCTTTCTTACACTGCCTTCCATAATATAACTTGCACCGGTTTCATCGCTAATGGTTTTTACATCTATAAAACCGAAATCCAAAAGTAACTGAACTGAAAGCTGAAACGTC
>JBDSRT010000138.1:0-5175 GCA_039929165.1 Ginsengibacter sp. | reverse complement strand
TGGCACCCTATCAAAACAATCGCTTTAATGATAGAACCGGCGATATACAACTTGAGGCAAATGGTGAATATAGGTATGACATTGCACCCCTATTTTCCAATGCTGTTGATTTAAAAGGTGCCGTATTCATTGATGCCGGTAACATCTGGAATTTTAAGAATACAAAGGCTGATGGTTCAGTAGATAGTGCTCAGTTTAAATTTAAAAATGTTTATAAACAGCTTGGTGTATCAGTTGGTACAGGACTACGTTTTGACTTTAATTATTTCCTGATAAGATTTGATCTCGGGTTTAGATTTAAACGACCGGATATTACAGAACATAATGGCTGGCAAATACCTGCGATAAATTTTCAAAATCTTTTTGGTAACAATACAGATAACCGCAGATGGCGTTATGAAAATTTCAATTTCACCATTGGTATTGACTATCCTTTCTAAGAATTTAAGCGCTTGTGCAGCTCAGTAAAGGTCAAAGGTGTTATTGCATCATTCACATCATAGTCGCCAATTTTTATGCGTCGTAGGGAAGAAAGATATCCACCGCAACCGAGCTCCTGCCCGAAATCATTGGCAAGGCTCCTGATATATGTGCCCGTTGAACAGACCACTTTAAACGTTACTACAGGCAATTCAACTGCAGTTAAAGTAAACTCATGAATAACGATTGGCCTTGGTTCGAGCTTGACATCAATGCCTTTGCGGGCCATCAAATACACAGGCTTGCCTGCTTGTTTTATCGCCGAATGTATTGGTGGAGTTTGAAGAATATTACCAGTAAATTTCTCCTTTGCATTACTCAATAATTCATCAGTAATAAAATCTGTCTTAATACAATTTACAGGCTCACTTTCCAGGTCATAAGTTGGCGTTGTTGCACCAAGTGTTATTGTGCCTGTGTATTCCTTCGTTTGTACCATCAGTTCATTTATCTTCTTGGTAAATTTTCCGGTGCATACTATCAAAAGCCCGGTGGCTAAAGGATCCAGCGTCCCTGCATGCCCAACTTTTTTTATTTTAATGGTATTCCTGATCTTTCGCACTACATCGAAAGAAGTCCAGTCAAGAGGCTTGTCAATCAAAAGTATTCGCCCCTCTTCGTATTTGGTCATTGGGTCATTGGTCATTAAATAATTTTATTATACAGCATCTAAGGAAGGTAATTACAGGGCCTGCCTCGCTTTAAGCTCGAGATATTTATTCAATGAATCAATAGTCAAACGTTGCGGCGTTGTCAACAATGTTAGTATGCCATATTTCATTAATTCTTTTACAATGAGCTTTTTTTCGAAGGCAAATTTTTGTGCAATAGTTTTTATATATACATCTTCAAGATTCCCTGCGTTCTGATTGGTTAACACCTTCAATTCTATGTTCTCAAAAAATACAACAAGCAACAAATGATGACTTGCGAGAGAACGCAGGTAATCTAATTGTCTTTTAAGACCTGACAATGATTCGAAATTTGTGTATAAAATCAGCAGGCTTCTTTGCTTAATACGACTTCTAACCTGTGTATATAATTTTTCAAAATCACTTTCCAGGAAATCGGTTTTCTGGTTGTATAATACTTCAAGAATCGTAGATTTTTGTGTGGCCTTTTTTTCTGCAGCCAGCATTGTACCCATCTTATTAGAAAATGTAATTAGGCCAACTTTATCCTGTTTATTCAAACAAACATTACTAATAACGAGGCAACTGTTTATAGCATGATCAAGAAGTGTAAGTCCACTAAAAGGCATTTTCATAAGTCTGCCTTTATCAATTATACAATACACTTGTTGAGAGCGTTCGTCAGAAAATGTATTGATCATTAGCCCACCTTTCCTGGCCGAAGCCTTCCAGTTCAACGTACGGATATCATCGCCGGTTACATAATCTTTGATCTGTTCAAACGCCATACTGTGACCCATCTTGCGCATGCGCTTTGTACCTGCCTCCGTTTGAATGGTTGCTTGTGATAGTAATTGGTACTTTCTTAATTGCAGAAAAGATGGATACACCGGCGACATTACTTCTGCAGATTGTGCTATTTTTCTTTGCACTAATCCAAGGTTCGTTGATACAAATAGTAATAAGTTGCCAAAAAAATATTCGCCCCGCTGCAAAGGACGTATTGTGTAAAAAAATAATTTTTCTTCGCCGGCTTTAAACAAGCCTGACTTTTTTAAATCGCGAACCTGGAGTTGCTCAGGTAATTCATCAATAACATCGACATGCAAAGTATATGGCATGTGATTTTTTATCCTGATAGTTATAGAATTTTCATCACCATTACTAAGTCTTTCCGGCAAGATCCGCTGCGCATAAGCTTGTGTTTTGCCTAAGAATAGTATGGTATAATCTGCAAGCGTAAGAATTAAAATACAAGTAAGGGCTATCGGTGCGAACACTAAAAGAAATGGCGCAAAAAATGATATAATATACAAACAAATACAAGCGATTATACTTAAGTAAAATCGCCTTGTTAAAAACATTGACAATATATATCGTTCAGTAAAGTCCACCATTTATGCGGCTATCGCGGTACATCAATTTTACTTATGATAGATTCAATTTGTTCATCCGGCGTTAGACCTTCCATTTCTTTTTCTGGTGTTAAAATTATGCGGTGGCGCATTACCGGTGCTGCCATTTCAATAATGTCGTCCGGTGTTACAAAATCTCTCCCCTTTAAGCCAGCATTAGCTTTGGAGGCACGCATAATAGCAAGCGAAGCTCTGGGTGAAGCACCGAGATAAAGCGAGGCATTGTTCCTGGTTTCATTAACTATCTTCGCAATAAATTCAATAAGATTTGGTTCAATCATAATGCTTAAAATAGTTTGCCTGAAGGCTGCAATCTGTTCCGCTGAAAGCACCTTATCCACCTGGCCAATCAAAGCGTTTTGCGATTGCGTATGTTGTGCATTTAATATCAATATTTCTTCCTGCAGCGTTGGATAATTTACATTGATCTTAAAAAGAAATCGATCTAATTGTGCTTCCGGTAATCGGTAGGTGCCTTCCTGTTCAATTGGATTTTGTGTAGCTAAAACTACAAATGGAAAATCAAGTGGATGCGTAACCCCATCAATAGTTATCTGCTTTTCTTCCATCACTTCAAATAGTGCAGATTGTGTTTTTGCCGGTGCCCGGTTTATTTCATCTATCAACACAATATTGCTAAATATAGGGCCAGGCTTGAATTGAAAGTCGCCCTGGCGTGGATTAAACACCGTTGTGCCGATAACATCACTCGGCATAAGATCAGGCGTAAACTGTATCCTCGTAAACTTAACGTCAACTATTTTAGCAAGCAGCTTTGCTGTAAGCGTTTTAGCTACGCCAGGCACGCCTTCGATTAATATATGTCCATCGCAAAGTAACCCGATCATTAACAGATCAACCATTAACCGCTGCCCAACTATCACCTTCTCTATTTGTTGTCTTATGTCGTGAACAGCCTTGCTTACTTCGGAAAGATCTATCCTGTTCTCGAACAATTGTTCATCTGTCATGATCATTTATTTGTGAAATGCTCTATTTGTTTGTTTAAATCTAACAACTCATCTTCACTTACTAAATCGTTTGCATTAATTCGATTAATGGTGTTTAATAATTTTTCGGTATCCACCATACTTTCTCCTGTTTTCCTGGACAATAAAAGCTGAAATTCTTTTGAACCGGGCTCTGACGTTAGAAAATATTTATTGCGAAGATGTCCGTAAAAATAAGCGATCATCTTCTCTGCTATATTTTTATTATCCTTCTTTTGTAAGTAAAGCCGGCCCATTGTTTCAGCAAATTGTACAGTTGTGTTTTCAACCGGCTTAATTACTTTTATTGACCGCTGTTTTCGTCTAATATTAAAAAGTACGAAGAGTAATAATAAGGCAACAACCAATAAGAAACCGGACCACAACGGTGGATTCTTTTTAATAACACCAAGGGCTGAAAAATTAGAATCCTTCGGGCTTTTGCCATTGTCATTTTGTCTTTTTGTTGTTGAGTGAGAACTATAATAATCATCCCAAAAAATGTTCTTTGGATCAGGTCTTAAATAAGAGAACGCGATTCTTAAATAATGGCTGTTATTTTTCGTAAGGAGAAAGTAATTGCTAAAAGCTCTTGGCGCAGTATGCAGATATAGCCTTCCCTTACCAATAAAGATTGCAACATAATTAGGCTCTCCAGTTTGGTTTTTGCCCAACACTTTTGTTGCAGTTGAATCATAATTATTAAAGGCATTAAAAAAGGGAAAATAGTAATAATTGAACGAACTGTCGCCGTTAGCTGTTTGTACACTGAGGGTGCTCGTATCGAAACTTCCTTCTATTTCCGCATCTAATTCACGACGCCGGCTAAGCTTTAATTTTACCCGTTTCAAAAAATCATCATCTATATAATCAACAGAAACAAAAAGATCATTGCCTTCGCTGACGTAATCTATTAACGCTTTTGTTTCTGCCTCAGTTAAAAGTAAATTTTTCGTAATTATTATATAAAGCGAATGTTTTGTATTGGTTGAATACGCTTTCATTTCCTTCCATGACGCATCAAATGGTTTTGTATTTGCATCAATAAATCTATTTTCAAGTAACTGTTTTATATAGGTGAATGCAACAAACCCGCCGAAGGGTTTTTTATCTTCATAGCCATACGTTTCATTTAGCGATGGTAAAGACTGGCGTTGTCCGCAACTGATTATCAACAATACTATCAGCAAGGCACCGGCTATATATTTAAAACAGCTTTGCAAAGAAATTATAAGCGTTGAAAGTAATTTTTAAATTCGTTTTCTACAAGTTGAAATAACATTCTGTCAATCTCAAACTTACCATACCAAACGTATTCATAGTTTGATGTAAGAGAAACAAAAGCTTTGTAAGAACTGTGATTACTCATTTCCCTGGTATATTGGTAATTGGTTTTGCCAGGAGAAATTGTAATAAGATTTGAATTAGATAAAAGATTAAGTGTTTTAAGATAAAGATACCTGGTAGCCAATCTAAAATTATTGTTACTGATGGCTTTGGATATAAGGCTATCATAATTGCCATTAGCAGGCGTTTCATCTTCCACGGTAACAGTGCTGCTTCTAACGTAAGAAGCATTAAAAACGGTTCCTCCTGCAAAAAGCCGGTATATAATAACCAAGAGGAAAGCAATAGCAGCTATCCAAAGGATAAGTCTTA
>JBDSRT010000137.1:0-3192 GCA_039929165.1 Ginsengibacter sp. | reverse complement strand
TTCCAATTATCAACGGATGGTTTATTTAACGGCGCAGCGACCAGTTTAAAATCAGTGGCGCTTTTGTTGGTATAAATGTGAAAAATATCACCTTCATTATAATCAGTATAATATTCCAGGCCGCTCTGTCTCGGTTGTATCAATATTGGTTTGGCTTTATTATCATCCGCTTTTAAATATCGTTCTTCAGATGTATTTGTGCTGCGGCTTCTAATAAAGATTACCTTTTCATTTTTTGATTTACTTAATTCGACAGCATAGGTGCTGTCAGGCTCGCTATAAATTTCAACGTCACCGCCGGCATCAGCTCCAACCACATGGCGCATTACTTTATAAGACCTTACCGTATGATCGTTCAGCACATAATACAAAGTTTTATTATCAGACGTCCAGGCATAACTGCCCGAGGTGTTTGGTATAGGATCGCCAATAAGTTTGTTACCTGCGATGTCTTTTATAAATAGCTGGCACCGCCGATCGCCGGAAGTATCCTGCGCAAAAGCAATCATTGCATTGTTTGGGCTAACCGCTGAACCTCTTACCAGATAAATTTGATAGCCTTTAGCCAATTCAGGAACGTTTAAAACAACTTCAGGTGTTGCAGACATTGTATTTTTTCTGCGTTCACGTATTGAATACTGCTGGCCTTCTTCAAAGCGGGCATAATACCAATAACCATTCTTCTTCACAGGCAACGATTCATCTTTACCTGGAATGCGTGCTACCAGCTCATCATACAGTTTTTTCTGAAGTGCCTCTGTATGCTGCATGTATTCTTTTACATAAGCGTTCTCGGCTTTAAGATGATTGATAACATTGGAATCTTTGGGATCGCTCAGCCAGAAATAATCGTCATTGCGTGTGCCACCATGCTCATTAAAAAGTCTGGACTGCTTTTTTGTTTCAGGCCATTTCGCAGTTTGGCAATAAATTGATTGAGAGAGTATAATCAGCAGAGCAACAAGGCCTGACTTCATGATAATTTGGTTTTTGTAAATTAAGATAAACAATTAATTGATTGTTGATGATTGCTATTTACCTGTGAACACGGGTTTTCTTTTTTGAACAAAGGCTGAAATACCTTCTTTAAAATCCAGCGTTTTGCCTGCAACAGTTTGCAGCCGGTCTTCGACAGCGAGCTGTTCTTCAAGAGAGTTGTATGCTGAAGCATTGAGCGCTTCCTTTGTTAACGCAAGCGCCTGCGGCGGCAATTTACAAAGCGTTTCTGCAATGGATTGTATGGCAGAAGCAAACTCTGTATCCTCAAATACCTTATAGATCAATCCTATTTTTTCAGCTTCAGTAGCCGATATTTTTTCATTGAGTAACATAAGTGCTGAGGCCTTTTGAAAACCTATTAATCTGGGCAGAAAATAAGTTCCACCGCAATCCGGAATCAAACCAATTTTACCAAAGGCTTGTATAAAAGAGGCAGAGGCAGTTGCTATAATGATATCACAACAAAAAGCCATGTTAGCACCTGCACCAGCCGCAACGCCATTTACGGCAGCTATTACCGGTTTGGTTGCTGACCTGATCAAACGAACAACAGGATTATAATGTTCAGCGATAAACATCTCAATCGGCGGGCCGTCTGGCTGCAACACTTCCTCTATATCCTGACCGGCACAAAAACCTTTACCATTACCGGTGATCACTATGCAGCGAACATTTTCATCTTCATTAGATTGTTGTAAAAAGCCCTGCAACTGTAACGCCATTGATCTGTTGAAGGCATTGTATTTTTCAGGTCGATTTAATGTAATAAAAGCGACGCTATTCTTTATTTCAAAAAGAACTACAGACATAATATAACTTTTTTAAAATGTAAAAAGAAGTCATTGATCAATGACATTTAAAATGATCAAAAGGTTCCTTGCAATCAAGGCAACGATGCAAAGCCTTGCAGGCTGTTGAGCCAAATTCACTGATAATATTAGTGTTTGTTGAGTTACATCTCGGGCATATTACTGGCTCTGATTCTTCAAAAAGTTTATCAAGTCTTTTATGATTTAACTGCGGGGGCGCAATGCCATAAGCCTTTAATTTGTCTTTGCCTGCAGGTGTCATCCAATCTGTTGTCCACGCAGGTGAAAGTTGTTGTTTAATGACAACCTGATAACCATGCTGAACTAAAGTAGTTCGAATGCTGAATGCAATAACGTCCATGGCCGGGCAGCCACTGTATGTTGGTGTGATAGTTAGAGTCGCAGTTTTAGATTTATCATTATTAATACTTACTTCAACATTTTTAACAATGCCTAAATCAATAATTGAAAGCACCGGAATTTCCGGATCATAAACATCCTCTAATAGTTGAAATAATTCTTCTTCTAAAACTTGCTTTGATATTTGTGTGTCAATGGTCATTTATCAATAAGACATTATATGAATTCATCATTTAAAATTCAACATTCAAAATTTCCTTCACCATTCACATCCGGGGAAAGAACGTTGCAGCATTTGCATGTCATCAAGTATATGTTGTAGATGTGATGTATGATCTCCATTTTTGCCAACACGTTCAATAGGTGAATCAAAAGAAATATCCATTGGTAATGTAGCTTCTTCAAATACAGATTGAACTTTTGAGAGCCAGGCTTCTTTAAATGTTACAGGATCAACACCGATCTTATTTTCAGCACATAAAGCTTCAGGCGACGATGTATAAAATAATTCATTCAAGTATGGGTTTACTGTGTCTAAACTATTTAACATTCTTTGCCTGCTTTCGTCAGTACCATCACCTAAACGTACCGTCCATTCAGCACTCCAGCGTAGATGATAACTTGTTTCTTTCAAAGATTTTTCAGCAATAGCTGCAAGTGAAGTGTTAGTGGAATTCTTTAATTCCTGATACAATAAAAACTGAAAAGTTGAAAAGAAATATAGCTTTAAGATCGTTTGGCCCCAATCCCCATTTGGTATTTCTGCAAGCACGCAATTTTTGAACTCCGCACTGTCACGCAAATAAGCTAAAGTATCCTCAGTTGCCTGTTCGCCGTTTGTATTAAATTGATTTTTTATTTCCGCAGCATATTGATAAAAATTTCTTGATTGACCAATCATGTCCAAAGCTATATTACTTAAAGCAATATCCTGTTCAAGCATTGGCCCATGGCCAGCCCACTCGCTAAGCCTGTGACCCATTATCAATGAATTATCAGCAAGCTGTAAGGTGTAATCAAAAAA
>JBDSRT010000136.1:0-6175 GCA_039929165.1 Ginsengibacter sp. | reverse complement strand
TGATTTAAACCTTGCACTGCCATCATCAATTATAAAATTAAAAAATGATGGAACAGTTGAAGTAATCAGATCTTAATTACAAAGACAAGCCTACACCAAGTTGTATACTTTGACTTTTCCACTCATCCTGATTATCGATATTTTTTATATTACTTAAACCGACAGCATAGCGACCATAAACCCTAAACTTTGAAAGACTTAACTGCACACCTCCTAACATTGAAAAGTCGCCGTTTTTGAAAGCCTGCTGCCCGTCCTGAAAAAGATTTCTGTCCTTGTTCATTAAAATGCCAAATTGAGGCCCCACCTGCAAAGCAAGGAGATTACTTACATTGTAGTTTAAAAGAACCGGGATTGTTAGATACTTTAGTTGCACATCCTTAATCTGCATAAATTCGGAAACCGTACTAAAGGATGAAGCAGTATCAGCTTTTACTTCGCCAAATAAAACTTCAGGTTGAATAGCAAATTTTTTACTTAGGCCAATTGTTGCAAAACCACCCACGTGGTAACCATAGCTAAATTCGTCTTTAAAGGCTTTTCCGTCAAGCTTATTAAGACTTGCACCACCTTTAATACCGATGTTGATGTTTTGTGCGAATGATGCAGTGATGAGCATAATTAGCACTGCGGAAGAGATAAGTTTTTTTCCCATAAAAATTATTTTAAAACAAAATGCCAAGATATATGCCAATGGAATTACACCGTTGATAATTGTTTGTTAATCGCTAAAATGAGTATTCAATGTTAACATTAAACAGTTGTGTAAAGCGGCTTTCAGATGTTGACGGTAAATAATAATCTAAATATATCTGTGGCTGAAAACTGAATTTATGAATGCTATAGTTTAAATAAAGATTCAGTCCCGTTGACTGCAATTCGAAAGCTGAAACGCCGTCAACGTCCTGGGTACGAAACAGTCGCCTTCTACCATTTCCTCTTACAGTTCCCGGAAAATTATTGTGATGCGTTACACTAAACGAGTTATTACCCGCATTTAAAAGTATAGAGGGTATAAATAGTAGTGCGCTTTGTTTTGACATCTTAGTGTATAAAAGAAAACGATGTTCAACAGAACCAGTTACGGAAAAAGATTTTATTGATGTTATGGCCGTGTCGCTGAATGTCGTTCTGCCCTCACGAGGTATATTTATAGTTACCTTATCAATTTCATTGTATTTGCCGGTAGAATACCCAAATGCAAGGCCCGGCTCAACAAAACCCTTTTTATAAAGCACATTTGCATAAAGATCATTTTGTATCGGCGACTCTACTGCATTGTATTTATTGTCTGAAAAAAATCTCGTATAGGAAAGGCCCAATGCCAGAGATTTATTGAATGAATGGTTATAGAACGGTGTTAAGCTAAAGCGGTGCAATCCATTATTTTCTGCATTTCTAACTACATAGCCGGCGGCTGACAAGCCAAGGCCGGATTTATGGTTATAAGAAACAGCCGGTGTTATAACTGTTTTTAAATTTCCCTGCTGTGCATTAATAGAATTGTTGTTAACGCTGGCAAGCCGGTTACTGGCTCCAACGCTAATGGTAAAATAACTTTTATCTGCATCAAGCGAGTTAAGTAATTGCAGAAATTCATCATTGGCTATAAGTGAATCCAGTATGCGCTTATCTTCTTTCGAATCTTGCCCAAAGACGCAATTGCAGGCGAGCAGGATAAAAACAAATAAAAATGGCTTTAAAAAATTCATATCCAAACAATCGTATTTACACAAATAGAACAAGGCAAAAGTAATTGTAAAAGAAGAGGATTTGCTGTTTCGGGATAACGTTACACAAATCATATGACCGGTAAATCTCAGGCTAAAGACTTACATTTGCAAAAATTTTAAATTACGTTTTTTTGATGAATGCATTTGAAGAGTTAGGATTGAACGAGCATATTATACATGCCATTACCGACTTAGGTTTTGAAAATCCCACGCCTATACAACAAAAGGCTATACCAATATTATTATCCGGAACTACTGATTTTGTTGGGCTTGCACAAACGGGCACAGGAAAAACTGCAGCCTTTGGTCTGCCTCTATTACAATTAATTGAAACTGATAAACGCTATCCACAAGCTTTAATTATCTGCCCTACAAGGGAATTATGTTTACAGATTTGTAACGATATACAAACATTTAAAAAGTATTTCAATGCGGCTACGACTGAACCCGTTTATGGTGGCGCTTCCATAATTATGCAAATTAGGGCCTTAAAAAAAGGTGTACATATAGTAGTGGCTACGCCTGGGCGTTTGATTGATATGATTGAGCGGAAAGCTATTGATCTTGAAAAAGTAAAATATGTTGTACTTGATGAGGCGGATGAAATGTTGAATATGGGTTTTAGGGATGATATTGATTTCGTATTGAAAAAAACAGTGAACCGCGAAAGCACCTGGATGTTCAGTGCGACTATGCCGGCTGAAGTTAAGGCTATCTCTAAAAATTTTATGAGTAACCCACAGGAAGTAACAGTGGGCAAAAAAAATACTGCTAATACAAATATTGATCACCAATATTTTATTACGCCGGCGCAATCACGTTATGAGACTTTAAAAAGATTGGTTGATTTTAACCCCGGCATGTACGGGATCATCTTCACAAGAACAAAAGCTGATGCGCAGGAAATAACTGAACGTCTTGTTAAAGAAGGTTACGATATTGAGGCGTTGCATGGCGATCTTACTCAACAGCAACGTGATAAAGTAATGTTGCGGTTCAGACAAAAAAATATTCAATTATTGATTGCAACGGATGTGGCTGCAAGAGGTATTGATGTTGAGGGTATAACACATGTGATCAATTATGAATTGCCGGATGACATGGAAGTGTATACACATCGCAGTGGCAGAACGGCACGTGCCGGTAAAAGTGGTATTTGTATTTCTATTTGCCATAGCAGGGAAGCCTATAAGATTCGCCAGATCGAAAAAATGGTGAATGCCCAGTTTCACCGCTTAGATATACCAAGTGGTAAAGATGTTTGCCGAAAACAGTTTTTCCATTTTATGGATAAGCTGATGCAGGCTGACACTTCTCATGGTGAATATGAAACTTACCTGGTTGATCTTGAAAAGAAATTTGCAGATGTAAGTAAAGAAGATGTTTTAAAAAGAGTAGCTGCACTGGAGTTTAATCACTTTTTAAAATATTACGAAAACGCTGAAGATCTTAACACCCGTAACGATTTCAGGGACAGAAGAACAGCTGAAACAGGACGTGGCGTTATTGACAGAAGAGAGCGTGGTACTTTTTCTTCGAGAGATAACGGATATACAAGATTGTTTATAAATCTTGGTACTAAAGACGGCTTTTACAAAGCCAGTTTTTTACAATACATTCTTGATGAAAGTGATTTAAAGAAAGAAGTCTTAGGTAAAATAGACCTACGGGAAATGAATGCCTGGATTGAAATAGATAAAAGCGCCTCAGCCAAGATGATAAAAAGTATTGACGGCAGCAATTACAATGGCAGAACAGTACGTATGAATGAAGCTGACGGCGGCTTTAAGCGTCCTTCTGAAGAAGGAGGAAGAAGACGAATTCCGATGAGAGAGAAAAGATAATTATTACAATATAAAAAAGAGAGCCCTTGCACAAGGGTTTTTTTTATTATACAAAATTAAGAAGCGTTATCTCCGGCAATATGCCAACCCTACCCGGATAACCGATAAAACCATAACCGCGGTTGATGTATAATTTTTGTTTGTCTTTTTCATATAAGCCGGCCCATTGTTTATAAACATATTGCACCGGGCTCCATTTAAAACCTGGTATTTCAACACCGAACTGCATGCCATGGGTGTGTCCACTTAACATCAAATCCACATCAGGATATTGCGATCTTACCTGTGCATCCCAATGACTTGGATCGTGACTGATCAAAATTTTAAACGGATAATTTTCCGATCCTTTATAGGCTTTAGCCATATCGCCATACTTTGGGAATCTGGCCTTTGCACTCCAATTCTCAATGCCAATTAAGGCAATTTTATCGTCACCTTTATTAAGCTCAACATGCTCATTCATTAGTAACCGCCAACCAAGTTTTGCATGTGTTTGTTTAAGGATTTCCAGGTTTTGAGGTTTACTTATTCCATTATACGGCCAGGCAGCATAATCGCCATAGTCATGATTGCCTAGGGTAGAATACACGCCCATCGGCGCTTTTAACCTGCTAAAACTATCTATATAGTCGGTCATCTCTTCGGAACGATCATTAACCAAATCACCACTAAAAATAATTAAGTCGGGATTTAAAGCCAGTATCTTATCAATGCCTCTATTTACAGCAGCTTTATTTGCAAAACTTCCGGAATGTATATCGCTGATATGAACAACTTTCAAGCCTTTGAAGGCCGCCGGCAAATTATCAAAAGAAAGATCTATGTTCTTTATTTGATAATCATATTTATTGCTAAAGCCGTAAACGAGAGTTGAAAACAAACTGCCTCCTGCTGCAAGACCAAGCCAACTTAAAAATGCGGAACGGCTTATGCCATCTGAAAGCTCCTCTCCTTCTGTGTTGCTAAAAAATATTTTCCCTGAAGCCCACTGTATAAGTCTGCGCAGATCATCAACCATAAAAAAAACAACAGCAATAAACTTCGCAAAAAATAACCCGATCTCTGTCGCCAAAAGATAGGTTCTGAAAGGCTTGGGCAATGTCTCCTGCCGGGCAAAAACAAAAATTAAAAAACAAATAATGGCCAATATTGAAATAGCCCAGTAAATGCCATATACGATAGCTCTAGTTTTACTTGATCCGTTGTAGCTTACTGCTTTTACGGCCTGAAAAACATATACATCCAGCAATACCATTATTGCTATAAAGATTAAAGCGCCAAGTGGAGTACGCATGTTTTAGTTAAGTTAGAAGCATTAAAAGTTGATAAATTCTTCAAGCTGTTTATCTATAGCAGCCAATGTAGCCGGGTTATGTATTTTACCATCCGTGTCCATTACTTTATCTATGGTTGAAATCGGCAACTTATTCGGATGCACATACATATTTAAATATTGTAATGATCCCGTAAGATGATCCATGCCCCTAAGATTCCCTGCCCTGCCGGTTGATACACCTGTTAGCAAAGCCTTTTTCCAGGCCCATACGTTATAAACATCGCTGATGTCGATCATCGTTTTCAAAACGCCCGGATAAGAACCATTATATTCCGGAATTATGAAAATAATTTTTTGAGCAGGTATCAATAATTCGTTTTCAATTGAAATGTAATGATGATTGCGTTGTGACACATCGAGGTTTTGAAGAGTGAATAATGATGCGCTAATATTTTTTTCAAGTAACAAACTTTGATACGCTTTGGCAACTTTTTCAGAATGACTGTTTGCTCTGTTTGTAGATGATATGATGGTGTACATTAATTATTGTTTACATGGTAACATGCCAGCTTCGGTTTTGTTAAGAATGGGGGAATAATTGTGCAGTTCATTACGGCAATTGTAGCCTTAATATTATACCGAATAGCTAAATTTGCCAACCTGTCAGAATTATATTTTAATTGAGAGAGGATATCTTAGAACCGTTTGATAAAATATAAATGTAGTGTATACGCTTAGGATATGGGAAAAATAATAGGTGTCGCAAATCAGAAAGGAGGCGTTGGTAAAACTACAACAGCTATAAATCTTGCGGCTAGTCTTGCAGTTTTAGAATTTAAAACTTTGCTGGTAGATGGTGATCCTCAAGCTAATAGCACAACAGGCGTTGGCTTCGATCTTCATAATGTTTCAAAGGGGCTTTATGATTGCATGGTAAATGATACGCCGGCGCATGATGTAATTTTAAAGACGGCAATCCCGTATTTGGATCTTATGCCATCTCATATTGATTTGGTTGGAGCTGAAATCGAAATGATAAATTATCCCAACAGGGAAAGTGTTTTAAAGAATATACTGGCTGATATAAAGGATGCTTATGATTTTATCATCATAGATTGTTCGCCTTCACTTGGCTTGATAACAGTGAACGCTTTAACCGCCGCAGATAGCGTTGTAGTGCCCGTGCAAGCAGAATTTTTTGCACTTGAAGGCTTAGGTAAACTTTTAAATACCATTAAGATTGTTCAAAACAGACTTAATACTGAATTACAGATCGAAGGCTTATTAATGACGATGTATGATGGGCGGCTAAGACTTTGTAA
>JBDSRT010000135.1:0-5676 GCA_039929165.1 Ginsengibacter sp. | reverse complement strand
TTTCTGCCACTCTACCGTAATCACCTTCACGTTCAGCTTTTTCGGCCGATGTTTTTAAATTTTCAATTTCAGCTTTAGCATTTTGAAGCTTTTCTACAATCTCTTTTTCTTTTTGCCACTTTGCTTTGAAAGTATCCCGCTCAACTGAGAGATTTGAAATAGCGGTACTCAAATCTTTGAGTTTTAATTCATCTTTCTCTCTCTTAATTGCTTCCCTTTCTATTTCCAACTGGCGAATATTCCGCTCAAGAATATCGAGTTCCTCAGGCATCGAGTTCATTTCAAGTCTGAGTTTAGCAGCGCTTTCGTCAATCAGGTCAATAGCTTTATCAGGTAAAAAACGATCTGTAATATACCGGTGAGAGAGATCAACCGCGGCTATAATTGCTTCATCTTTTATTCTTACGTGATGATGTGTTTCGTATCTATCTTTTAACCCCCTTAAGATAGAAATGGCATCTTCAACATTTGGTTCGGAAATGAAAACTTTTTGAAAGCGCCTTTCCAGGGCTTTATCTTTTTCAAAAAACTTCTGGTATTCATTTAAGGTCGTGGCACCAATGGCTCTTAATTCACCTCTTGACAAAGCAGGTTTTAAAATATTAGCCGCATCAAGTGCGCCCTCGCCACCTCCGGCACCAACAAGCGTATGAATTTCATCAATAAATAATATGATCTCGCCATCACTCGTCGTCACCTCTTTAACCACACTTTTCAAACGTTCCTCAAATTCACCTTTATATTTTGCACCGGCAATCAAAAGGCCCATATCAAGGGCGTATATAATTCTTGTTTTTAGATTTTCCGGAACATCTCCATTCACAATTCTATGGGCCAGTCCTTCAGCTATTGCCGTTTTACCAACACCAGGTTCTCCGACTAATATTGGATTATTTTTTGAGCGCCTGGTTAAAATGTGAAGCGTTCTTCTAATCTCCTCATCTCGCCCAATAACCGGATCTAACTTACCATTCCTTGCAAGTTCATTCAGATTTTTTGCATACTTATCAAGGGCGTTATATTGTGCGTCAGATGATTGAGAAGTAACCTTGCTTCCTTTACGAAGGTCTTTGATAGATGCCATCAAACCTTTTTCAGTAAGACCTGAGTCTTTAAGAATTGAGGCCGTGTTATCATTGCCCTGCAGCAATGCTATAAGTAAATGTTCAACACTTACAAATTCATCTCCAAGAGTTTTAAGTATAGCCGCTGTTTTTAAAAAAGCATTATTCAGCTCTCTACCGGCACTTTGACCAGGTTCGCCTTCAGTGGTTGGTAACTTGCGAAGACTTTCATCCACCTTTGATTCTACAAAATTTACGTTTACATTGTTCTTCTTCAAAAGAAAATCAATGGCTGTATCCTCATCGGTCAATAGAGATTTAAGAAGGTGTTCTGTTTCAATCACAGGATTTTTACTGTTGTAAGCTAATTGCTGAGCTTTCTGAAATATTTCCTGTGATTTTATAGTGAAATTATTTAAATTCATTTGGAAATATTTTCCATAGAAACATCAAATAATACTCCAATAAATCTAAATGTAATTCTGTCTACTTATTCTATTTTATACTGACGCTAAAACAGGTTAGAATGATATTTCATGCAATTGTTACAGGTCAGGAAATCATCCTATAGATCTTTTTTAACAAAAACGACCTTTGACCGGTCAGCCTTGTAAATGCCGTTAATAAAACTCGCAAAAGCTGAATAATCGGCCGCAGAAAATTGCCCGGAAAATCTTTCCAAGGATCTGTAGTATTGTAATTTATTACCTGCAATATTTATGTGTGATGAGTAGTTTCCAAACTTCGTTTTTAGATTTACGTCTTTAGGAACAGCCTCTGAAAGAAATCCTTCAGGAATAATTATTTCAACGGTATCATAATGCCCAAACTCATCATCTAATACCAAGTCAAAATTTCTTGAAGTATCTGTTAGCATTCTGGTTTGAGATTTATCTAACAGGTTAGGTTCAATAAATAATCTTTTGCCAGATAATGAAGCATAATTGATAGCCTTTAAATCAATGTGTTCATTGATTGATGGCAGTGCTGAAAGGTTTTTTTTGTACTCAAAGGCATTTACATCGTAGTTAGGAAGTTGAATATGTTTTTTAAGATATTCTTTAAATATATACTTACTATAATTATCCAGTCTTTGGCCAAGAGCATCCTGTTCCATTGCAGCGTATACTGAATTAGATTTTATATCCAGCGTGCCGTCATTATCTAAAGTGGCTTCAATTTTTCTATTGACTACATTTTCTTTATAACTATACCTGGGAGTTTTTACGAGGTGACCGCCTTTTTCATCAGTTAACAATACATAACGATCCTGAGTAAAATTGCTGAGATACCCTGCCGGTAAGGTTTGACTGGTACATTCAAGCCACATTGTATCGCTTTTAAGAGGAACTGCGAGGATAATGTGATTAAAATAGTCGTTTGGGAAATCGGGTAAAGTGAACTTATCATCATAATCACGACCTGCACCAACCATAGTATAACAGGATTTAATGCCAGCTTCCTTGAGCAGGGAGAACATATAATTTGATAAGGCTTTGCAATCTCCATACTTTTTTTGAGCAACGAAAGTGGCATCAAATGGTTGAAAGCCTCCTATGCCTAATTGAACACTTATATACCGGGTATTTTTCTGCATATACTGGTATAAGGCAGCTATCTTTTGTTTTACATCCGCATTGTTGTTTGCTATAGCATGAACTTCAGCTTTTACATACTCAGGCAAAATATCTCTACCAGCGTTTAATTCGTTTTGAAATTTCCCATAGGCCAGCCATGTAGAAAGGTTGCCTTTCCAGTCTCCATATTTAAAATCATTTGGCGCAAAAAATACCGTTGGTGAAATTTCATTTATATAAGGTTGAAATTGCTCATTGATCATTGCCGGCAGATTGTGCAATGCAACAGAGTATACTATAGCCCCCTTTTGTGATTCCTGCTTAACAGGTTGAGACAGGTTAAAGGCCTTAAACCTTACCGGCATATACTGCGGAGTAGTTATTTGAATTAAGCTGTTTTGAACAGCATAAAATTGGAAGGGCCGTGGACGCCAATCCGGAATGAAAAGAGAACCTGAATATTCTGTTTCTACAATATATTCAACTGTATACGGATAATTTTTACAATTAAAATTGTGACGTTTTATCCGGCTATCTTCAAATAAACTAAAATCCTGGATAGCGCTTTCATCAATAATATCAGACTTTTTAAGAGATTTTAATTTTTCGCCTAAGCTGCTGTAAAGAGTGCCATCAATGGATTTTACAGACTGCATTTTGTTATAGTATTCATACAGCCCGGCAAACCGATCACCTTGCTCATTTAAAATAGTGATCGCAACCTTTTTATATTTAACTGATTTATTTAAGCTAATTATTTCAAACCGTATCTCTTCCAGTCTTTTGACAACGTTGGCATTTTTTAATAATTCAGACGGAATATCCAGAATACTATAAGCTTTTCCATCGCCACCAAATGAGGCAAAAGAAAGTGTAATAAGACATACTAACAGAACTGACTTCATGAGTTTATTTCTTTTTAAAAACGATCTGCTCTCCTTGCTTTTTAACGACGTAACTATAAAAATCCCTTAAGCTTTGATATGAGTCTGGCTGAAAGGTCGCTTTGTTCATATATATTCTTGATTTTAATCTTACCTGTTCCTGATCTTTATCAATTAAATATTCGAAGTAGCCTTCATCTTCATTAAACTTAACTTTTGTTGACTTAGGAAGTTCTTCAACCTGGTAGCCTTTCGGAATATCCATCAACAGCACATAAGTTTCATCAAATGTATATGGCATTTCTACCGGGTATTTGCGTTCTGCAGCAGCGAAAGGATTCTCTTTATAACCTTCGCTAAACATAGGATTAATGTATACTACGTCTTCATCCCACTTACCTAAATTAAAATCATAATGCACTGAACAAGGTTGTTCTACCGATTTCAAAGAATCAATACCATACTCAGAAATATTTACATCAGTTATATAGGAAGCTTTTACTTTTTTGAAATAATCTTCGACCCCATCATGCCGTATCTTACCTCTGAGGTCTACTGATTCATAATAACCTAATTCGCTTTTAAAGCCACCAATCACCTGATCTTTATCATCAGCGGCAACTATCACTGTAGTTTTTTTGTTTTCTCTTAATGAGTCAGCTTCAAAATATATCGGGCTTGTCGTGTTTGAAATTACCCTCGCATGCCCATTATAGCAATTATCTGAAAGCCGGTTGAATCCAACGTCTTCATCCGAAGCATCCAGGTAAAAATCTTTGTTGTTGATATGTACATCTGCAATTATGTAATTAAATCTTTCTATTAATGGATAGATTTCGCTAGGATAACCATGGTTTTTTGTGCTTAATAAAACCGGTTTAGCATCAATTTTTTCATGTTGAAGCATGGCAATTAGCAATAGATTTAATTCAGCCTGTGTCCCACTTTTTTTATCAAAAACAGATTTCAAGCTGTTGTTGATCCGTAAAGATCCCTGACCTGTATTTTTAAAATTTTCTTTTACGTAATAAAATATTTTTTTTGATCTGTCTACAAGGTTTTCTATGCTGTGAAAAGTTTTCATATTATCATCCAGCCAATTGTTTGGCCTTGTAATGGCCAAACCAAAATTTTCAGCTTTCATGAATTTTTCCCCCATAGTATTCCAGTCTCCCATTATATTTTCAAGCCCAGAGTTTGGATATTGAACACTCGCCAATTGGAATTCAATTTTTGAAATATGATTTCTTAATGTTGACGTGTAATTCTCTTTTTTTAACGTAGGGATATTCTTCATTACCCACTTATTGATATTTACCCTACATGTAATATTGTATATGTCACCTCGGTTTGCCGATCGTCCATCTGCAAGACGAAAATTACCGGAAGAAAATGAACTTTTTTTATCAAGAAAACTTTCGTACCCCTGAGATAAAAAGACATAATTAAAGTATTCGGGTATTCTAACCTCATATTCCGTCCATAATGTTGGATAGTCGCCCTGAAAAGCCCATGACCGAAGATTGAATAGATAATCTGAGTTTATAATATACGTAACTTCTATAATGGAGCCCACCTGAGCGGCGGGCATTGTAAACTTTTTATTGATCCAATATTTACTTTCTTTTTCTTTGAATATTTGCGAGGAAGCTAATTTGGTTTCAACAACTTCGGAACCGTTTAAATTGTAAGTTGACGCTTTTAGGCCTATAAGTTCTTCTTCTGATCCTGCCTCTCCAACGTAAAGGGGAATTTCGAAGGTAGCAGCGTCCATGCCGGACTGCTTTAGAATTTTTATGCGTTGCTTGCGTTCAAAGCGTAATTGAAAGAAACCCTTGTTATTGCCTTCAAATTCAGAAAAGCCGACATCAGCAATAACAACGGCGGCAGCAGCTGTATCAAATCTTGAGGCCGGTAAAGTAAAGTCCGCGGCTGTTAGCTTTCCAAATTTAACATTCGATTTTTCTTGCGCATGAACGAAATTTGAGCATACAAGAGCAATAAGTACACATGTACCTTTTAATAGTTTAGGCATTTTTGCAGTAGTTTGGTTATAAGTTTTGGTGAAATAAATGTAATGGATAGTAATTTGCTACGCAACCATATCAAAGAACTTTCGAAAAGATTTAATTTCGACTACTGCGGCATTGC
>JBDSRT010000134.1:0-13258 GCA_039929165.1 Ginsengibacter sp. | reverse complement strand
TTCGTAAAATTATCGATGATAATAATTACAATACAAAAATTGAAGTTGATGGCGGCGTAACACTTGATAATGCTCAAGCTATTATTAATGCAGGCGCTCATGTTCTCGTGGCTGGTAACACCGTTTTTAAATCTGCTGATCCCAAAGCAACTATTAGTAAACTGAAGGCATTATAATGTTACGCCTGCGTATTGAATTAATGAACAAAAAGATATTTCATTTAACTTTTTCAACCAGGTGTTAATAAGTACTTTAGCAATGGTTGTTGTTACGTTTTAAATTGTGATAATAACTGTTTGTAACCTCTCCCTTATTAAAAAAATATAAGCCACTTGACAGAAACCATCATTAATCTTGAGACAGTAAATCCAATTGAATTTTTCGGTGTAAACAACGGTAAACTTGATATCCTGAAGAAGAAATTTCCACGGTTAAAAATTCTCAGCCGGGGAACACAAATAAAACTTTCCGGTGCACCAGACCAAATAGAAGATGCAAAAGATAAAATTTCTTTGGCTGTTCAATATCTGGAACGTAATGGGCACATGAGCGAAAATTATCTTGAACAGATTTTGGGTGGAGATGATGAAAAAGTAATAGATAATTTCCAGGAAAGAAATCCGAATGATATATTAGTTTTCGGTCCGAATGGTAAAACGGTGAGAGCTCGTACAGTCAACCAAAAGGTAATGGTTACATCGATAGATAAAAACGATATAGTTTTTGCTATTGGCCCTGCAGGTACAGGTAAAACATACACTGCCGTTGCACTTGCTGTTAGAGCTCTTAAAAATAAACAGGTAAAAAAGATCATTCTTACAAGGCCTGCTGTTGAAGCCGGTGAAAATCTTGGCTTTTTACCTGGTGATCTTAAGGAAAAAATTGATCCCTATTTAAGACCATTATATGATGCATTGGACGACATGATACCTGCCGATAAGCTAGGTTATTACATGACTACCCGTACTATTGAGATTGCCCCTCTTGCCTACATGCGGGGCCGTACCCTTGATAACGCTTTTATTATTCTTGACGAAGCACAAAATGCAAATGATCTTCAGCTTAAGATGTTCCTAACAAGGATTGGGGCAAATGCAAAAGCTATTATAACAGGTGATGTTACGCAAATAGATCTGCCTCCGAAAATTAAAAGTGGTCTGGAAAAGTCAGTGCGCATTCTTAAAAACATCGACGGCATTGGGCATGTTGAACTTGACGAAGAAGACGTTGTGCGGCATAAATTGGTCAAAGCCATTATAAGAGCTTATGATAAGGAAAAAATAAAAGAGATGGAACATCATCACAACTAAAATATTAAAGTGGCTTTGGCCACTTTTTTTATGCTCGTCATTTGCATAAAACTATCTTTCTAAAATTTATACCTTCGGCAATTATTATTAAAATGACCCTAAAGCATTATATCACCCTTGCAACTATAATTGGTATAGCAGGTTGTACGCCAGGTAACAGAACTTCCCCAACACTTGATGATCCGATGTCTTCGGGTCGTGAGTTTATTGAATCTTCTTTGAAAGGCGATTATGCCAGTGCCCGTAAACATCTGTTACAGGACAGCCTGAATATTGAGTATTTTAACGGACTGCAAAATTTTAATGAAAAGATGAACGGCAAGGATAAGCTTGGTTATAAAGATGCGAACATAATTATTGATTCTATAAGTAAGTTGTCTGATACTATCTCAATTATTCATTATTCCAACACTTTTAAAAACAAACCTGATAAAATCAAAATGCTGAAAGTTGATAACAATTGGCTGGTTGATTTTAAATACACATTTCAGTAAAATGTTTTACCAATTCTTAGTTATAGCGGCAGGTGGCGCAATTGGTTCAATGCTACGCTATTCTGTGGCGCTTACGTCTCTGTCAAAATCTTTTCCTACTGGCACATTGGTCATAAATATCATCGGCAGTTTTGTCATTGGGATACTGGCGGCTATGTTTTTAAAGAATGCCATTAATGCCACATTGTGGCGGCTTTTAGCGGTTGGTATTTGCGGCGGCTTTACTACATTTTCTGCTTTTTCTCTTGAGGCTTTTAATATGTTGCAACATCAGTTCTATACAAATTTTTTATTGTACATTGTTGCAAGTATAGCTGCTGGTTTGTTATCGGTAGCGGCAGGTTTCATGCTCACCACTCATTTTTTAAAATAAGTAATTATGTATACCCTTCATCCATGGCATGGCGCAGAATGCGGCGAGAATGCCCCCTCTGTTGTTAATGCGTTGATAGAAATTCCGCAAGGGTCAAAAACCAAGTATGAGATAGATAAAAAAACTGGTTTGCTAAAGCTTGACCGTGTGATTTATTCATCATTTCATTACCCTGTTAATTATGGCTTTATCCCGCAAACTCTTGGTAAGGATGGTGACCCTTTGGACATTCTGGTGATGTGTTCAGAACCTATACAGCCTTTATGTTTAGTTGAAGCCTATGTAATTGGCAATATGCAGATGATTGATACCGGCCTGATAGATGATAAAATAATTGCGGTTGCTGCAAAAGATCCCAGTGTAAATTATATTACTAATTTGAGCGAAGTACCACAACACTTTTTTACAGTGTTAAAAAACTATTTCGAACAGTATAAAGTGTTAGAAAATAAAAAGGTTGAGATCAATGATTTCCAGGATAAACAAGAAACCTTTGCTGTAATAACAGAAGCCATTGAATACTATAAAGAAACTTTTAAAACATAAGCCTAAATATAAAATGCCTCTCGTTACCATTTTAATTCTTGTGCTGGTTGGTATTAGTGCAGGTGTTTTAGGTGGCCTGGTAGGCGTTGGCGGCGGAATTATTATTGTGCCTTCTCTTATCTACTTTTTAAATTTTACTCAAAAAAATGCGCAGGGCACTTCCCTTGGTTTACTGCTGCTGCCCGTAGGTATTTTAGGTGTGCTACAATATTATAAGGAAGGCTATGTTGATTTGAAGATCGTCGGCATTTTATCGCTTGGCTTTTTGCTGGGAAGTTATTTTGGGAGTAAGATTGCACTTAGTCTGCCCCAGGAAACTGTAAAGAAAATTTTTGCTGTGCTGATGATCTTAATTTCTTTGAAGATGTTATTTTTTGATAAACCACATCCTGAACAACCGACGCTGCTTCCTAAATCTCAGGATCATACTACGCAAAACATGTCGCCGAAATAAACTAAAAAAATCTTTTAATGAGCTTTAAATGATGTGTTTGCTCGCCATTATCACCGTTTATTATTCCTTCTTCTGAAATAGTATCTATACGCACCTTTCCTGAAGAATGAATGATTGTTTTCTTGTTTAATAATATGCCAACATGCGTAATTTTTCCATCTGGATTATCAAAAAAACAAAGATCACCACACCTGCTGTTTTTTAATGATGAAACAGGCGTACCCCGCTCTGCCTGTTGAAAGGCATCTCTTGGTAAAGCAATGTTTAAATACCTATACACCGATTGACTTAATCCGCTGCAGTCAATACCATAAACACTTTTACCACCCCATAAATATGGGGCATTGAAAAACTGGTAGCACAACTTTCGTATTTGCTCCTTTAATGGTTTTTTATTTAAAGGCTTAAATGTATTTGTATGTGATACCAACTTTGTAAATCTTAGGCCCAACTTCTTTTTCCGGAACAAAGAAAGATCTGAGCCAAAAGGTGCAACCAGTACCGCATCGTTTACCACAATTGTATTTATAAAATTCTTTGCATACTTATAATTTGTCACATTAAAAGGCACATCCGGTATGCTCAAAAAATTGCTGCCCAGGCACCAGCCTTCATAGTTATCAAAACTGCAGCGGATGTTAATCCAATCGCCGTCTCTGGCTAAGATAGAGCCTCTTTCTCCAAACAATAACTGCGTGGTCATTTCTGAGCGATGTGAAGGCTCAATTCTTACGGCTGAAACGGGCACTACACAAATACATTTATGCATATCACTGGGATGTTTAAAAAAACGAAAATTATGGAATTTAATTATGTTTACATCTCATAGGTAACCTAACACGCCTGCACTTGATGCACCAACCGCACGATAAGCTTGAGGATAAAGAATTACTTAAAAAATTTTATAAAGATCACGATAATGAATGGCTTGGTATCCTGTTTCCAAGATATACTCTATTGCTTCTAGGTGTTTGTATGAAATACCTTAACAATGAAGAAGATGCTAAAGATGCCGTGCAACAGGTATTTTTAAAAGCCATCAACGAGTTACATAAATACCAGGTTGAGTTTTTTAAGAGCTGGATTTATATGATCACAAAAAATTACTGCCTGATGAAACTCAGAGAATCAGGCAAAAAATTTGTAGAACTAAGTAAAGATTTACCAGAAGGTTTAAATGATCCCGATGACAATAATTCTCTTACTGGTAAAGAAACTACATTGTTTGAACTGGAACATGCATTGTCGATGTTAGGTAAAGATCAGCAGCATTGTATTTCGTTATTTTATCTTGAAAAAAGATCTTATCAGGAAATTACAACCATTACGGGCTTTACGATGATGCAGGTAAAAAGCAATATCCAAAACGGCAAAAGAAATTTAAAACTGGCGTTACAAAGAGTATTGCAAAAAGACTAAGTATATGACCTTGCCTAATAACATTGCAAATGGAAAATAGTAAACTGGTTAGCATATTGGCCTCAAGCAATAAGGATATTGACAACCAGAAATTGATGGCCTATCTCAGTGATAACATTAGTAAAGATGATATGCATGAGATTGAAAAAATGATGGCCGATTCTGAATTGGTAAATGATGCTGTAGAAGGACTGCAAAGATTTAAACAGGAAGATCCGGTATCATCTACTGCCCAGTTAAATGCAGATTTAAAAAAACAGCTTTTAAAGAAAAGGCTGAAGAAAAATAAAAGACAGTTTAAAGATAAGACCTGGATTTATGTAGCTATTATATTGATCTTGCTTATTGTTTTTGCTACTTATATGGTAATGAAGATGCATTTAAGTACCACTTGATGTAAAAACAAAACCCCCAAACTGGGGGCTCAATGTTTTTTGATAAGTGAATGAAATTACATTTTCATGTCAGCCATGTTACCGTCTTTATCCATCATATGACCATCTTTATCAATACTCATTCCTTCGGTCATCGTCATTTTCTTACCATCTTTCATCATCACTTCACCATTGGTCATTACTTTGCAACCATCAGTGCAGGTCATTGTTTTAGTCATGGGCATCATTTTACCGGCTTCCATTACCATCATTTTGCCGTCTTTCATCATCATGGAACCATCTTTCATGTCCATCATTTTGCCGCCAGACATTGCTGAAGTATCCTCGGACATTTGGCTACCTGAAGGCATCATACTTGAAGAATCAGAAGACATCATGCTTGATGAATCGGAGGTAGTAGATTCAGTTGTTGAACTGTCGCTGCATGCTGTAAAACATAAGGCAAGTGCGCCAATCGCTAATAATTTTTTCATTGTTAAAATTTTTGAGTTTCGGCAAATCTAAACAAAATATCAAAGCCGTTTAAATGATATTGAAAAGACATAATTGCGTAAGACTCTATTTTTTCCTGAAAAACAACCGCACAGGAACACCCGAAAGACTAAAAGATTCCCGAAGTTTATTTTCAAGATAGTTTTTATAAGGCGCTTTTATATCATCCGGAAAGTTGCAGAAAAAGGCAAATGACGGAACCTGCGTATGAAGCTGTGATATATATTTAATTTTAACCTGGTTGCCTCTTACAACAGGCGCATGATAAGCCTCTACAGCTTTTAGCATGGCTTCATTCAGTTTTGACGTCGGTATTCTCTGTTTACGGTTTTCGAATACTTCCAGCCCGGTTTCCATCGCTTTAAAAATTCTTGTTTTTTCAGTGGCACTTATAAATAAAATAGGCAGATCACTGAAAGGCGCAAAGCGTTGTTTTAAAATCTTTTCATAATCTTTAGCAGTGTTGGTTTCCTTCTCGACCAAATCCCACTTGTTCACCAGTACAACAACGCCCTTTCCCTTTTTTACTGCTAAAGAAAATATGTTAAGATCCTGCGCAGATATACCTTTCTCCGCATCTAACACTAAAAAACACACATCAGCCTCGTCCATTGCTTTGATCGCCCTAATCACAGAATAAAATTCGAGGTCTTCACTAACCTTGGTTTTACGCCTGATACCTGCGGTGTCAATTAAAGTAAAAGCCTTGTTAAACAGATTATAGTTGGTGTGGATGGTGTCTCTTGTTGTACCGGCAATCTCACTAACAATAGTTCTCTCCTGCCCTGTCAGAGCGTTTAATAAAGAAGACTTACCGGCATTAGGTTGGCCCATAATAGCAAACTTAGGCAGTTGGCCTTCTGAGTCATCAACCACTTCCGAAGGTATGGCAGCGCAAAGTTCATCAAGTAATTCGCCGGTTCCTGTACCACTTATCGACGACAGGAAAAAAATCTTTTCGAATCCTAGACTATAAAACTCTGATGCGTCCAGTAACCGCTGATGATTATCCACTTTATTAATTACCACGTAAACAGGTTTCGTTGACCGCCTTAGTATGTCAGCCATGCTTTCATCCAGGTTCGTTATACCTGTTGTAACATCACACATGAATATGATGGCATTAGCTTCTTCTAACGCTATTAAAACCTGTTTCCTGATCTCTCTTTCAAAAACGTCATCGCTATGCGGCACAAAACCACCTGTATCAACTACATTAAATGTTTTACCTGACCATTCTGCAACGCCATATTGCCGGTCTCTTGTAACCCCGCTTACGTCATCAACAATAGCTTTGCGCTCTTCCAATAACCGGTTAAATAATGTGCTTTTGCCGACGTTTGGCCTGCCCACAATTGCCACAGTGTAACCCATATAAATAAAATTATAAAACTTAAAAAGTGGGCAAAGGTATTGCTTATGAAATTTGTAGATCTGTTTTTAGCAATTGCAGATCCGAATAAAAGCCTGGGTAAGATTTATTTATTGCCTCAGCTTCATGTATAACTGTATCACCTTTAGCCCCTAAGCCTGCCACTGCGCAAGCCATTGCTATCCTGTGATCATGGTTGGAATGTACCAAAGCGCCATTAACATCTCCGATGCCAATTATTTTCATTTCGTCACCATCCATAGAAATATCTACACCCATTTTTTTAAATTCAGATTGTAACGTAAGCGACCTGTTACTTTCTTTATGTGCCAACCGGCTGTTACCTTTTATAACCGTTGTGCCGTTGCAGTAAGCGGCAAGACTTACTAACGGCGGGAAAAGATCAGGGCAATCTGTTGCATTAAACTCAAAGCCATGCAAATTACTTTTAGAGATACTTATAAAATTGCCGGAAAAATTAAGCCGTGCGCCAGCAGCTTTTAAACCATCAATGATGGCTCTATCTGCCTGTGTTGAATTAACATCTAAACCTGTTACGGAAATATCTCCGGCAATAGCCCCGGCAACTAATAAAAAAGAAGCGCTGCTCCAGTCGCCTTCAACAGTATAAGTTATAGGTTCTAAAGGCGTTTGTTTTATAAAGAAAAATTCTTTGTGATCAGTATGTTTAACGATCCAGCCAAAATCTTTTAAAACAGATAAGGTAAGATTGATATAAGGAATGCTTTTAAGATTATTTACTTTGATGGAAACAGGTTTATCGCAAGCTTTGGCATAAGCCATCATGAGGCCTGTGAGAAATTGAGAGCTTAGTGAACCATCAATTGTAATGTCGGCCGGTTGCAATGGCCCTTTTAGATGAATAGGTAATTTGCCGTTATTGGATTGAATAGTAATGCCAAGCTTTGGAAATATTTCATCAAAGAAATTCATTGGCCTTTTTACAAGACTGCCACTACCATTAATATTTACATCGCTGTTTTTTAATCCAGCAATTGGCGCAAACATTCTTAAGCCAAGACCGCTTTCGCCACAGTTAATTGCAATGATTTCAGAAGAGTCATTACTGTCTGAAGGGCCGCTAACCGTTAATATATTATCCCCGGTTTCTTCAACAACACATCCCAATGCCTTAATCACATCTATCGCTGCAAGATCATCATTGCTGGTGCCTGCATTGTTAATGATAGTTTGTCTTGCCGATAAACTCGCCGCCGCACAAGCTCTTTGCATGGAGCTTTTAGACGGAGGCGCAGATATAGCTCCGGAAATTTTAGATGGATGAACAGTTACGATCATATAAACATTAAGTCGTTAAAGTTTCTCCGGATTTGAAATAATTCTTAAAAAACAGTTCTAATGTAGATGTAGGTAAAGTAATCGTTTTTGCCTGCCCTATTTTATCAAGCACAACAAATTGGATACCATCACCTAGCTTTTTCTTATCCATTAATAACACTTCCCAAATTTTACCGGCATCAACTTCTTTTTGCACAGGCAAATGATATTGTTGTAATAATTTTTTTAGATCATAAAAATTTTCAGAACTGAAATCATTCATCTCATTAGATAACTTTGCAGCCGCAGCCATGCCGATACTTATTGCAGAACCATGCGGCAACAGGTAAATATTTTCAATGGCATGGCCTAATGTATGCCCGAAGTTTAAAAGCTTTCTATCCCCTTTTTCAAATTCATCTTCAGCCACAACTGTCATTTTGATCTTCACATTTTGCCGAATCAATTCATTCAATGCTTGAATAGACGATCTGTAATTTTCAATAGAATTCTTTTGTAATGTGCTGAATAAATCTGCATCTTTTATGGCAGCATGTTTAATAATTTCGGCAAATCCGTTTATCCATTCTTCTTTAGGAAGCGTTTGTAAAAAAATATAATCATATATTAGAAAATCAGGCTGCTTTATACAACCTACAAGATTTTTATAGATACCGACATCAACGCCGTTTTTACCGCCAATCGCTGCATCAACCATGGCGAGAATGGTAGTTGGTACAAAGCCAAACCGAATGCCTCTCATATACACACTGGCTGTATAACCGGTAATGTCTGTAACCACACCGCCGCCAACCCCAACCAGCAAAGTCTGGCGATCTGCCTTTAAGATGATAAGTTGCTCAACAATGTAGTCAACTGTAGACTGTTGCTTAAATTTTTCTCCCGCTTTTACGACGATTACCTGCTGAGACTGAAATTTATCAGCATGAGCCTCAATGATATTTTCGTCGGTTACATAAATAATAGTCGTATCCGGATAAAGCGTTTGTACCTCGTTAAAGGCTTCGTCAAAATAACAGGTTACAATTTTGGAAGAGATCTGGAATACTTCTTTCATCAGTCTTTATCATTCATTATTTTATTCTGATGATTGATACTTTCCATGTGAACGGCATCATAATATTTCACAATAAAATCTTTACTTAAGCCAAGATGTTCGCCCTTCTTAAAGGCTCTTCCCAATAGATCATTCCACCTGTTGGTCTGTAAAATGGTAATGTTATTGCTCTTTTTATATTCACCTAATTTGTCGGCAATTTTCATTCTTTGTCCAATCAATGTCAATAGTTCATCATCAATATGATTGATCTGTTCACGTAAGGTTGCCAATGCATTAATAAATTCCTGCGCATCTGTGTTCTCCGACCGCCATACTAATTCATCCAACATTTCCGCCAGCCGCTCCGGTGTTACCTGTTGTTTTGCATCGCTCCATGCTTTATCAGGATCAATATGACTTTCAATCATCAAACCATCAAAATCAAGATCAATACTTTTTTGTGCAACAGATTGTAACAATGTTCTGTTACCACAAATATGTGAAGGATCACAAATCAACATCATCCCAGGGAAACGTCGTTTCATTTCAATCGGCAAATGCCACATCGGTGCATTGCGATATTCTGTATTACCATAGTTTGAAAAACCACGATGAATCATGCCTACCTGTTTCACACCAACCTTTTGTAAACGCTCTATACCGCCACTCCAAAGCTCAAGATCAGGATTGATAGGATTTTTGATGAGCACCGGTACATCAACTCCACGCAAAGCATCACAAACTTCCTGCACACTAAATGGGTTTACTGTAGTCCGGGCTCCTATCCAAAGCATGTCAACATCAAACTGCAAAGCATCCTGTACATGCTTGGCTGTAGCCACTTCTACCGTAATAGGTAACCCTGTAATTTTCTTGGCCTGAAGCAACCATGGTAAACCTTTGGTACCGATTCCTTCAAACATACCAGGCTTTGTACGAGGCTTCCATATACCGGCTCTTAACATATCAACCTTACCCGTTTTAGCGAGCCTTGTAGCTGTTTCAAGCACTTGTTCTTCTGTTTCAGCGCTGCAAGGTCCGCTAATAATTAATGGACGTTTGTCCCATTTTTCATTAATTAAACTTGTTGTTGAATGAGTGTCTGTTTGCATCGTTAGTTTTTATTATTTTTTTTCAATTAATTATTTTAAAATTCTTTTAATCTTATTAGCATTGTCAATTAACTCGCCGAGATAGGTGTAATTTTCTTTTTCCAAACAACTCTTAAATTTTCTCAATTGAGAAATATGTTCATTTAATACATCTAACAAATTATCCCTGTTTTGTTGAAATATAGGCACCCACGTACCAGGGCTACTTTTTGCCAATCTTACTGTACTTTGAAAACCGGCGCTGGCCATTTCAAATATGGCTTCATCTTCCCGTTCTTTTTCGAGCACTGTGTTGGCCAATGCAAAAGAACTAATGTGTGATATATGACTTACATAAGCCGCGTGAAGATCGTGTGCCTCTGCATCCCTATACAACAGGTGCATGCCTAAACCCAAATACATATTTTCAATAAGATCAAGCGCATCAGGTGCTGAATACTGTTTGTTACAAATGATTACAGCAATGTTTTCAAAGGCTCCTTTTAAAGCTGCAGTAGGGCCGCTAAATTCCGTACCCCACATAGGATGCGTTGCAACAAACCGCTTATAATTTTTGCTTTGTAGTGCAGCATTACAAATTGAAGATTTTGTTGAGCCCACATCTATCACAACCTGTTGGCCTACCTGCTCAAGAATTTGCTCAATTAAACTGTCAGCCGCGTTTACAGGAACCGCTATAATAATAACATCTGATTTATTAATGGCTTCTTCAAGAGGTAATATCTCGTCAACCAGCTGTAAGGCAAGCGCTTGTCTCTTATGTTCATCATTTGCTTCCACGCCAATTACTCTTGATGCAAAACCTTTTGCCTTAAGGGCCAAAGCCAATGAACCGCCAATTAAACCAACGCCAATAACGGTGACCACTTTATCTTGATAAAGTGTACTTGTCTTCGTTATTCCGTGTTGTATGTCGTTTGTCATCAAGACGTTTGGTCATTTATTGAAGAAATTCTTGCAAGCGCTTCATCTAATTTTTGTACAGTGCTGCACAGGCTTATACGAATATATTTATCACCTGCAGTACCAAATATTCCACCAGGTGTAATAAATACAGAAGCATCATTAAGAATGTGATCACTCAAAGCATAGCCATCTTTATAAACCGCAGGTATAGCTGCCCAAACAAATAAGCCTGCCTGTTTTTTATCATAAGAGCATTTAAGGTTATCCAAAATGTCGAAGACTTTTTCCCTGCGTTTGCTGTAAATATTATTGAGCTCCTTAAACCAATTTTCTCCTATCTGCAACGCCTTCGCAGCAGCCATTTGAACCGGCAAAAACATGCCGCTGTCCATATTACTTTTAAAACGAACAACATCATCAATTCTTTGCTTGTCTGCTATCATCATGCCCACTCTCCAGCCTGCCATGTTATGGCTTTTGCTTAAAGAATTGAGTTCAATTACTACTTGCTTTGCAGCTGGCACAGATAACATACTCATCGGCTCATTATTCAATATGAAACTATACGGATTATCATGGCAGATAAGAATGTGATGTTGTATAGCAAACTGGACAATGTTTTCAAATAATGTTTTGTCAGGCAATTTTCCGGTTGGCATTTGCGGATAATTCACAAACATGATTACCCTTGATTGAGAATTTACTGTTCTATGCCCAGCAATGATTTCCTTCAACTCAGCAAAATCAGGAAACCAGTTATTAGCCTTTGTAAGACTATAACTTTTGATTGTAGCACCTGCAATTTGCGCCGCACTTTTATAAGTTGGATAGCCCGGGTCGGGGATCAAGACCAAGGTATCTGCATCAACGTAGGTCATACAAATATGCATTATGCCTTCTTTACTGCCAATCAAAGGCAACACTTCAGTCTCTGCATTAATCTCAACAGCATACCACTTTCTATACCAATCTGCAATGGCTTGCCGCAAAATAATATTGCCCTTGTAATTCTGATAGGCATGGGTATTTGGCTTTTCACTTTCTGTTCGCAAAGTTTCAATTACATCAGGGTGCGGCGGAAGATCAGGACTGCCAATACCAAGGTTTATAACGTTTTTGCCTGCTTTGTTCAGATCTTCTATCTGCCTGAGTTTTTTAGAAAAATAATATTCACCAACATCATGCAATCTTGATGACACATCGAAATGTAACGCCTGTTCAATTTGTTTTTCCAATGCTATATCTTCAACACCGTGCATAATTTTTATTTTGATGATTTAGAAGACAACCCATTTTTGTAAATACCATAAATTTTTAATTCCTGTGTAAGAGGCCTGATCTTTTCAATAACATTTTCAATTTGATCCGTGCTTGTAAATTCCATATCTGCATGAAAAGAATATTTCCAGTCGCTACCCGGGATAGGAAAAGATTGCAGCTTACTTAAGTTGACATTTTCTTCAGCGATTTTGGTAAGCACTTTTGCCAGGCTGCCTGTTGAATGATCTGTATTGAAATTGACCGAGGCTTTATCAGGATTAGCAATATCGTAGACATAATCTTCCCTTTGCAAGACCAAAAAACGGGTATAGTTATTTTTTAACGTTTGAATGTTAGGCGCTATAATATTTAAATGGAATAATTCTGCAGCAAGCTTACCTGCAATAGCTGCCGCATGTTTATTACGATGTTGATGGATATTTTTTGCACTTAACGCTGTGTCTTCAGTTTCTACCAGCTTCCAATTATATTTATCTAAAAAGCCAAAACATTGTTGAATGGCCATTGGGTGAGAATGCACTTCTCTTATATCTTCAAGCGCAACACCGGGATTAACCAATAAATGCTGGTTGATCTGCAAATAGATTTCACCGGCAATTTTTAAATTACTTTTTTGCAGAAGATTGTAATTAGCCAAAATGCTTCCGGCAATTGAATTTTCAATTGCCATTACACCACCGGCGCTTTCCTTCTTATTTTCCGCTGCTTTTATTACTTCCTTGAATGTAGAACAACAGATCACCTC
>JBDSRT010000133.1:0-3071 GCA_039929165.1 Ginsengibacter sp. | reverse complement strand
CAGATTTTGCTAAAATCCAAGGCTGCTTATCCTGTAAATATTTATTGCCTTTTCGGGCAAGATCAATCACTTCATACAAGGCATCACGAAACTTAAATTGCTCTAAAAGCGTTTCAATGGTTGTCTTGGATTTTTCAGCTTCTCCAAACATGGTTTCGTCTGCATCATCTGCAACTTCTATATGAAACACTGGCACTTTACTATTGCATAGCTTATGCATCAAAACCATTGTTCGGTTTACAAAATTCCCGAAAATGGCAACCAGTTCATTATTAGTTCTGTCCTGGAAATCTTTCCAGGTAAAATCATTGTCTTTTGTTTCAGGTGCATTAGCACATAATACATACCGCAACACATCCTGCTGGTTCGGGAAATCATTTAAATATTCATCTACCCAAACTGCCCAGTTGCGGCTTGTAGACACTTTATCACCTTCTATATTTAGAAACTCATTGGCAGGCACGTTATCAGGCAATACAAAATTGCCATGTGCTTTTAGCATAGCCGGGAAAATGAGGCAATGAAAAACAATGTTATCCTTGCCTATAAAATGTACCAGCTTGGTTTCTTCATCGCACCAATATTTTTCCCATTCGTTCGTGAGTTCTTTTGTGGCAGAGATGTATCCAATGGGTGCATCAAACCAAACGTATAAAACTTTGCCTTCTGCATTTGGCAAAGGCACTTTAATGCCCCAATTACTATCTCTCGTCATAGCCCGTGGCTGCAAACCAGTATCCAGCCAGCTTTTGCACTGACCATACACATTATTCTTCCATTCTTTATGATCTTCTAAAATCCATTGTTTTAAAAAAGGTTCATAATCCTGTAAAGGAAAATACCAATGGGTTGTTTTGCGTTTTACAGGAACAGCATCGCTTAATGTACTCTTTGGATTGATGAGTTGCTCCGGGCTTAATGACGAACCGCATCTTTCACATTGGTCACCATAAGCATTGGGATTACCACATACCGGGCAGGTTCCGGTTATATAACGATCGGCTAAAAATGTTTGCTTCACTTCATCGTAAAACTGTTCCGTGTCTTTTTCGTCAAACAAGCCTTTATTATACAGGTTGGTGAAAAAATCAGAGGCAGTTTTGTGATGAATTTGGTTTGATGTTCTTGAATAAATATCAAAGGAAATACCCATACCGGCAAAGCTGTCTTTGATAAGCGTATTAAATTTATCTACAACCTGCTGAGGTGTAGAGTTTTCTTTCATCGCCCTGATTGTGATAGGCACACCATGTTCATCGCTGCCGCAAACAAATTTCACATCCTTTTTTTGTGCTCTCAGATAACGCACATAAATATCAGCCGGTAAATAACAGCCGGCCAAATGGCCTATATGCACCGGACCATTTGCATAGGGTAAAGCCGCAGTTACCAGGTATCTCTTAAAATTTTTCATTTTTCACAACAGGCTTTAATCTTTTTTCAACAACTTTCAAAAGATTTAAGGAGGACAAAAGTACCTTAATACGGGCATCCCGCAAATGAAATAGATTTTAGAATAACTTTAAAAAATGATGCGCCGTAAAGATTTTATCTCTTCAATATTTCATCAATTATGATCATTCCCCCCTACCTAAAAAAAAATGATACCATTGGTATAGTTTGTCCTTCAGGTTATATGCCTGTTGAAAAAACTTTACAGGCGCAGCAATCCATTACAGAGTGGGGCTTTAAAATACAATTAGGTTTAACGGTGGGCAATCAACATAATTACTTTTCGGGTGATGATGAACAACGGTTACATGATTTACAACAAATGCTGGACGATAAAAACATTAAAGCCATTTTTTGTGCAAGAGGCGGTTATGGATTATCAAGAATTATTGATAAACTTTCTTTTAAAAAATTTAAAAAGTCACCAAAGTGGATTGTTGGTTTTAGTGATATTACTGTATTGCATTATCATTTGCTTGCCAGGTTAAATACGGCCTGTCTTCATGCACCAATGGCTGCGGCCTTCAACGGCGAAGGTTATAAAAATATTTACATCGACAGTCTTAAAGATGCTTTATATGGTAAGCGATCAGATTATACTGCCGCAACACATTTTTTTAATAAACATGGAAAAGCAAAAGGAAGATTGATCGGAGGTAATCTTTCCATAATAGCTCATTTAACAGGCACACCATCACAGGTAAAAACAAAAGGTAAAATTCTCTTTATTGAAGATGTAGGCGAATACATTTATAATATCGATCGCATGTTGCAACAGTTGAAAAGAAGCGGACAGCTTAAAAATTTAGCTGGCTTAATTATCGGTGGAATTACAGACATGAAAGACACAACGATACCTTATGGACAATCTGTTGAAGAAGTAATCAAAGATGTTGTTGCGAGTTATGATTACCCGGTATGTTTTAATTTTCCGGTAAGCCATGACACTGAAAACTTTGCGTTAAAATGTGGCCTTAAGCATGAGCTTAATATCACTACTGACAAAGTAACGCTTGTGCAAATACAGGACTAATATATTTGCAGATGAAGTTTACGGTAATACGTTTTTTAAAATCCACTTTCATAAGATTACGGCTGCATGTGTTGTTTGCCCCGCTCGAAAGTTTTTTTATACAATTGGCTTATCTCTCCAAACTGTCTAAATGGGTAGCGAAACATACTATCACAGATAATGATTTTGTGACTAAGTGGGATTACAATAAGCGTTATAATTTATACCAAAGCATTTTTGAGAAAGAGTATTTACACACTGCAATCAATTACCTGGAATTCGGCGTCGCCGATGGTTATTCTTTTAAATGGTGGCTTAAAAAAAATACGAATCCGGCTTCAAAATTTTATGGCTTCGATACCTTCACCGGTTTACCTGAAGATTTTGGGCCATATAAAAAAGGCACCTTCAACAGCAATAATGCTGTACCCGACATTAACGATGAAAGAGGTCAATTTTTCCAGGGATTATTTCAGCAAACGTTACCAAAATTTATTCAAACTTTTGAGGCTGATAAAAGATTGGTATTGATGCTTGATGCAGATTTATACTCATCAACCTTGTTTACTCTATGTACACTTGCACCTTATTTAAAAAATGGCGATAT
>JBDSRT010000132.1:0-6083 GCA_039929165.1 Ginsengibacter sp. | reverse complement strand
TGGTACAGCTTGATAAGAATGGTAACTTCAAAAAGGATAAAACTATAGGGGGAAGCGGAGATGATACTGAAGTATGGTGCCTGGAAAAAACAAGTGATGGGGGTTATATTTTTGGTGGCAGGTCCACTTCAGATATATCAGGGGAAAAAACAGAAAATAGCCGTGGCTATTATGATTACTGGGTAATTAAATTAGATAAATCATTAAATATTCAGTGGGATAAAACACTTGGCGGCGATAATTTTGATGCGATGTATAGCGTGAAAGAAGATAAAAAGAACCGTTACGTGGTTGCCGGTGAATCCTGGTCTGATATTTCAGGAGATAAAACAGAACCCTCAAGAGGTTATGGTGATTATTGGTTAGTGTGGCTTAGTGACAAAGGCGAGCAGCAGGATAAAAAAATAATTACAAGTGTAAACAAATCTGCAATTTCCCCTTTAAGAAAAGAAAAGATATTTGCCGTTTATCCCAACCCTGTTAGAGATCTTATAAATGTTCATACGGAAGCCAAGGCTACGGTTACACTTACAGATCAATCGGGCAAAATACTGCTTACTAAAGTTATTGATGGCAGTGGGGTAATTAAAGTATCCTCGTTTACCCCCGGCATTTATTATCTTAAAAGCGATCATACCACAGCCGTGCAAAAAGTAATTGTTACGAAGTAAGACAGTTGATAAAAAATGTTTTCGGAGCCGTAATAACGCTCGTGACTTTATTTGCCTGTAGGGCATTGTTAAATGTTATTTTCTCAGTAGTAAAATACATCAACCTAATTTTCCTCAAGAGTTTTTTTTCCTAAAACCAGGGAGTTGTTGGTCGCTGATCAACAACTTCTTGCGGGAGTATAAATTTATAGTGGTTCGTTTATGGTTACTGATTTTTGCGTTAGGGACTGCAGCTTCAATACTTTTAGATATGCCTGTTGCGGTGGCACAAAAGATTGCAGCGGAAGGCCCGGCCCGGTTATGGGTTTTGAGCAAGGATTTGGGGCAACGGCCAATAGCTTATTAAAACAATTCACCTTATTCTCTACTTTTAAATATGTCTAATTGCTTAAAGGCCGCAGTAAGATCAGCGACCAACACGCTGAATCATTTATAGTAACAAATCTGCATGTGGTCAGTCAAACCAAACCGTTCGTCATTTTTAATGCCCATTGAAATTTGGTATCACTTAAATTGGCTTATGAACAAAACCTGCCTGCTTGTTGTGATGGTTATGCTCGTTTTTAATGTGGCTAAAATCCAGCAGAAAGATACCATCATCCCTAAGAAAAAATATGTTACCCAAAGACTTGCACATGCTATTGAACTAAATGGCATTCCCGATGAAGAGGCCTGGAACAGCGTTGAATGGGGTGGCGATTTTACACAATGGCAACCTAACGAAGGCAAAGCACCTTCTCAAAAAACAAACTTTAAAATTTTATACGATAATACTTTTTTATACATCGCCTACAGGTGTCATGACCTGGCACCTGATTCCATCATTAAACGCATGAGCCGCAGGGATGAGTTCCCGGGAGATTGGGTAGAGATTAATATTGACAGCTATCACGATCTGCGTACAGCCTTTTCATTTACCTTATCTGTTTCCGGTGTGCGCAGCGATGAGTTTGTAAGTAGTGATGGTAATAACTGGGATGCGAGCTGGAATCCGATCTGGTTTGCCCAGGCACACGTTGATAAAGAAGGCTGGACCGGTGAAGTAAAGATTCCCCTGAGCCAACTGCGTTATGGTAATGATCCGGATAAAGTCTGGGGCTTCCAGGTTACACGGCGTATCCTGCGTAAAGAGGAACGCTCTACCTGGCAGTATATTCCGCAAACGTCAGGTGTTTGGGTGAGCAGGTTTGGAGAATTGCATGGCCTGAAAGATATTCCGCTTCACCGGCAGGTGGAGATTGCACCATACATTATTGCGAAGGCAGATAAATACAAGAAAGAACCGGGGAACCCTTTTGCCAAGGGCTTCGATAAGAAACTCACTGCTGGCCTTGACGGCAAGCTGGCGATAACAAACGATCTTATTCTTGACTATACTGTTAACCCGGATTTTGGCCAGGTAGAAGCTGACCCTTCACAGGTAAGATTAGATGGATACCAGAACTTTTTTGAAGAACGCCGGCCGTTTTTTATAGAGAGCAGTAACATTTTTAATTATCAATTAACGGGCTCAGAAGCAGGTGGCGATTATGATGCTGATCTGCTGTTTTATTCCCGCCGAATCGGCAGTTCACCACATGGTTTTGTAAATGCAGATAGCGGTTATATTGATATGCCGCAGAATACATCTATACTTGGCGCTGCAAAATTTAGTGGCAAAACTAAAAAAGGTTTAAGCATTGGTATCCTTGAAAGCATCACGCAGCGGGAGATGGCGACTATCAGTAATAATGGAGTAAAAACAGAGCAACTGGTAGAGCCACTCACCAGCTATTTCGTATCCCGTTTGCAAAAAGATTATAAAAGCGGCAATACAATTATCGGTGGCATCTTCACAGGCGTAAACAGGGAGAAGGGACTTAACGATATTCTTCATCGCAACGCCTACTCCGCCGGTCTTGACTTTTTACATTACTGGAAGAAACGTACCTGGTACATCAGGGGTAACGTAGTGTTGAGTCATGTAGAGGGATCTGCACAGGCCATATTGAACACGCAAACTGCTTTTGAACATTTGTTTCAGCGACCTGATGCAGGAAGTATTAAAGTGGATAGCGGTAGAACATCACTCACAGGTATGGGTGGTACTGTTCGCTTTGGTAAGATAGGTGGCAAGGCTGGTAAAACAGGCCAGGTGTTTAAGTTCGAGACTGGCCTGACACTGCGCTCACCACAACTCGAATTGAATGACATCGGCTTTATGCTGACCGCCAATGAGATCAACCACTTTTACTGGATGGGTTTACATTTTCAGCAACCTTTTGCTTTTTTCCGCAATGCCAGGCTCAATTATAATCACTGGTCGAGGTGGGATTATAGCGGCCGGTTTATGTACCAGGCATTTAACTTCAATACACATGCTACCTGGAAAAATAACTGGCAGTCTGGTACCGGTGTTACATGGAATCCTTATGATGTTTCAAACAATGCCTTAAGAGGCATGTCATCTTTACGTCGGCCTCCCGGCATAGGCCATAACATTTATGTCACCAGTGATTACCGCAAAAAATTTTATGTGAACATCAATACTTTCAATGCCTGGGGCTTTGATAATACCGTAAGGGATAATAATATTAATGTGAACTTGTCTGTTCAGCCATTGAATGCCTTACGCATTACATTAGGCACCAGTTATTCATACTTCTGGAGACGACAGGATCAATTTGTGAGCAACGTCAACTACAATAACATTTCACGTACCATTGTTGGTGAAGTAAAGCAAAAGACACTTCGCTTTACCGGCAGGATTAATTATAACATTACGCCGGATCTTACGGTTCAGTATTACGGACAACCCTACATTACCCGTCCGCTGTATACCAATTTTGGTTATGTATCAAATGCCCTGTCAAAAAAATATGATGACCGTTTTCATGCATACCAGACTAATGAGATCACCTTTGCAAATGGTGATTACAACATAGATGAAAATGGTGATGGTATTGTTGACTACAGCTTTAGTAAACCTGATTTTAATTTTGTACAATTCCGTTCTAACCTTGTTGTACGTTGGGAATACAGGGCAGGTTCAGAACTATACCTGGTATGGTCTCAGGGCAGCACGGCTGACGCGTTTGATGACCTGGATACGCCACTAAGCCGCAGTTTGTTTCGCAACGCCTTTGCAGATCAATCCCGGAATATTTTCTTAATAAAATGTACCTATAGGTTTTTGAAGTAAAATACTATTAACCAAGATCTTCGTCGATCAATGCTTCGTCAAACTCCCAAAGTGTGAGACTACCTCTTGCGGGTATAGGTGTTTTAAACAGTACAGGATCCTGCAAAAGCCAGGCAAAACGTCCGGGTGTATAATCTCCAAATGCTTTTTCCTCCATGGTTAGTTTGTTCATGACTACATCGTCTGCATATGCCAGCGTACCGGTTCCTATCCTTACAATATCAGTAAGTATTACTCTGCCAATAATATAACCGAATGGCAGCTTTTTAAAATCAGGTATGTATTTTTTGAAAGGAGGTTCCTGTGCAAATATTTCTCCCGCCTTTCCTTTAGAAGCTTGTATCAAAAGCGAACCTCTGTACGCAGTAGACCACGACCGTGTTTCAATTTGTTTGATGCCCATCACAACAAGTGAAGCCCAGGGTTGTAAAAGGGACAATGTTTTCATAGCTCTGTCCCAGGTGATATGTTTGGCGCATGATGCCTTCGATGTTCCCTGCTGCCCTTTTTGCCCTTGATAACAGCAGCCACTAAATAGCCGATCGTTGCCAGCACATAAGCCCAGGGCAACGCTTTTTTACCGAGATGAAAATAGTCTATAGCAATGATCATGTACACTGCGGCTTCTGTTACATAAAACACACCATCTACAAAAGAAAACAATTTAGCGATGCGATGGTGTAACAAGGCCACTAATAAAAACACCACCCCGGCAATTACAAAGAACACATAAGAGGATTCATACAACGCATATTTTTCCCACGCATGTATAAGGATGATCATAGCAGCTAGAATGTCCCAAGCTTATGTTTAATGGCTTTTCTTTTTTCAGGTAGCGACATAGTACTTTGATAAGAATAATACCATTAAAATTAACAGAAAGCCCGTCAATGAACATTAATGATAGCAGTACGCTTCGCATCAAGATTTTGAAGCACACTATTGTCTTGTATTTTGCCAACGTTTATAAACGGTAAACTTTGGTAAAAGGCCTTATGCGGATCGCCTATATCTAATGTCACCCTTAACTCGCTTGGGGTAGCATAATGTGTATAACAGTTTTGTACCGTGCCGGCATACACAGAAACACCAAATACACCTGGCCTGGTTAGTATAACACCCACATGCAGTTTATAATCCGACGAAGAACTGCAACCTGTGGTGATGGATTGGCTTGTAAATTCGGCATAGTTCTGACTTGTGACAGATACCCCGGGTTCATAAACGAAACGGGCATTTTCAGGATAAGCAATAAAAGGATCATTAAAAATAAGATCAACACTTATGCTGATGACGAAGCTTGCAGAATCGTAGAAAATCCTGCCGTTGGTTTTTTGATCAAATAGTTTTTTGCCGGGCACATTAAAGTCAAGCCACAAGGTGTCGCCTACATTGTAATCTAATTGGTAAGGACTTATTGAAAACTTTTCAATAAAGGTATATTGATAGTCGGGCGGCAGCACATCCTGTTTGTCGCATTGAAGATTAAGATTGATCAGACCACAAAAAATGATGACAATGATGGTTAACCGATGTATTTTCATGATGTAAGCTTATCAGCAGGTGGTGGTGTAAAATAGAAATAAAATTTGATTGGTTAGATAGTTTCCGCTGCAACTATATTCTGCAACACAATTATCTTAAGCATATCATCCTGTACCTCTAAACTTTGTCGCAATTTTTCTGTTTCAATGCAATTGATCTTTTATAAAATGATAATTTATGACTACAAATAATTCTATCACAATAGCGCAGGACAGCAAACAGCCCCTAACTGTAAAACGTCTTGGCTATGGTACTATGCGCCTGACGGGTGCCGGTATTTATGGTGAGCCACCAAAACGGGATGAAGCACTTGATATTTTACGGCAAACAAAGGAAGCCGGTATTAATTTTTTAGACACTGCAGATTATTATGGTGAAGATGTAACGAATAGACTGATCGCTGAAGCACTATATCCCTATAGCGATGACCTGGTGATTTGTACGAAGGTTGGCGGTGCACGCACACCTGATAAAAGCTGGATTCCTTTTAATACACCGGAGAATCTGCGCACCAGCATTGAAAACAATTTACGCACTTTAAAACTCGACCAGATGGCACTTGTACATTTCCGTGTCTGGCCCGGTAGCGACAATTTTCGTGACTCAATGGAAGCCATGTTTGCCATGCAGCAGGAAGGTAAAATTTTGCATGTAGGCGTAAGTAATGTAAATGTTGAAGAGTTGCA
>JBDSRT010000131.1:0-3383 GCA_039929165.1 Ginsengibacter sp. | reverse complement strand
TACTATCCCCAATGATCATCGGCGGTACTAATAATTCTTTTAAACCTAATGGCTCAACTGACTTAACCAACTCACTTTCTTTACTTCTAAAGATCACTTCACGTTTAAGCGTCTTGTATTCAAACTCTAATTCTTTAATGCGTTTTGACGTCAAACTTATTTTGCGTTTTGCTTTATCCGCATAATGCCCATTAGCTATATATACTATAGTAAGCACCGATAAGAAAAGGAAAAAGGGTACGTTCTTTACTATCCAACTTTGATAGAGGAGCTTCCGCCAATCCCGTTTGGGGGCGGCCATACCATGATTTTTTTTATTGATGCTCATGTAATTTTTTAAAGAATGGTTTTTATGAATATTAAACAGGCAACCGCATTATAAGAAAAACAATATTTAATCAAGCCTACAATCTTTCGGCAACTCTAAGCCTTGCACTTCTTGCCCTAGTGTTTAAGGCAGTTTCATTTTCACCCGCTTCAATAGGTTTTTTATTTATCAGTCTCATCGTATTTTTTGTCTTAGTCCCAAAAACATCATCCGTTTGCTGACCGGTGAAATTTCCATCTCTAAAAAAATTCTTTACCATCCTGTCTTCAAGCGAATGAAAAGTAATAATGGCCGCTCTTGCTCCTGTTTTCAAAATCGCAGGCAACTGCTGCAACAGTTCTTCAAGAGCACTCATTTCGTCATTCACTTCTATTCTTAAAGCCTGAAATACTTTAGCTAAATATTTATTAGGGTTACCAACTACAGCCTCCTTTATAGCGTTTTTGAAATGATTGATCGTTTCTAATGCATTGGTTTTCCTGGCTTCTACAATGCATCTTGCAAGTGTTTTAGCATTAGTTACCTCACCATACTTTTCGAAAATATTTTGCAACTTTTCCTCTGTATAATTCTGCAAGACGTGCGAAGCTCTGGCTGATGCCCGTTGATCCATCCGCATATCCAGTGTTGCATCAAAGCGTGTAGAAAATCCTCTTTCCGCTGTATCAAACTGGTGGCTGGAAACTCCGAGATCAGCTAACAAACCATCCACCTTTTCTATACCATATAACCTTAAGAACTTGCTAATGTGCCTGAAGTTGGCGCCGGTAAAAATTACTCTCGCATCATCTGGTATATTTTGCCTTGCATCTTCATCCTGGTCAAAAGCCAATAGTTTGCCTTCTGTATCAAGACGCTTTAAGATTTCAGCACTGTGACCGCCACCCCCGAAAGTGCAATCAACATAAATACCCGACGGCTTTATGCGCAAACCATCAATTACCTCATTTAACAAAACGGGTACGTGATAATTACTTGCCATTTCAGGCAGGCTTGTTTAGCTCACCGCTCATTACTTCATTAGCAAGATTGCTAAAAGCTTCCGGCGAAAACGTATCAAAGAACTGTTGGTATTTAGTTTTGTCCCAAATCTCAATTTTGTTAACTGCCGATACCAGCACGATATCCTTTTGTAAACCGGCATATTCCATTAAATTTTTGGGTATCAATAAACGACTGGCGCTGTCAAGTTCAAGTTGGGTAGCGCCATTTAAGAAATATCTCCTGAACTGCCTCACTTTTGGATCAAAGTCATTAAGGCCGCTGATTTCAGAAAATATAGGCTTCCAGCTTTTTAAAGGGTACAGGCTTAAACACTTCTCAAAGCCACGGTTTATAACAAAGGTTTCATTTCCGCTATCCGGCAATTGTTTCTTAAATCCCGCAGGTAATAAAAACCTTCCTTTAGGATCTAATGTAGATTCAAACTCGCCTATAAAACCTATCATTAGCAGCCGGTTACAAATGTGAAATCTTAATTTACACAAAATAACACATTTTCCCACTTAACAAACAAAAATCTAATAAAGTTTTTTATGCACTCAATAAAAGCTAACCCTGATCAGGGCTTTGTTTGGTAAGTCCACATTTAGATGTGGATAAGGCACGCTTTGATGGTGATAACGCGTGAACAACGCTCGCTATGCTTTATAAGAAGGAAAGTCTATTGTAAAAGAAGTGCCTTTTCCAGAGGTGCTCTCGGCTTTTATCTTACCATGATGGGCTCTTACAATTGTTTTTACATAGCTTAATCCCAAACCAAAACCTTTTACATTATGAAGATTCCCGGTATGGGCTCTATAAAATTTTTCGAAAATGCGGTTAAGTGTTTCTTTGTTCATGCCGATGCCATTGTCCTCGATTTTGATACGAAGATTACCCGCCGTGTTTTGTGTATAGATTTTGATCAGCAGATTTTCTTTTGAATACTTTACAGCGTTATCTAAAAGATTATTGATGAGATTAGTGAAGTGCACTTCATCTGCAAGAATGCAATCATTTTCTGCAACAAGACTAATATTAAGCTGCCCATTTTTTTCTTCAACAGGTAGCTTTATATTATTAAGTGCCGTATTTATAAGGTCATTGGCATGCGTAGGCTGAAGGTTTAACTGTATCTGTTCTTTATCAAGCAATGCAGCCTGCAGAATAGTTTCCACCTGCTTGTTCATTCGCTTATTTTCATCTTTAATAATACCGGTAAAATAGTCCGTCTTGGTTCTATCGTTAACTACTTTCTCATTTTTTAAAGCATCAACAGCGAGAGAAATAGTGGCAAGCGGCGTTTTAAACTCATGCGTCATGTTATTAATAAAGTCAGATTTTATTTCACTTAATTTCTTTTGACGCAATAAAGCCATAACTGTAAAGAAGAAAGCGCAAAAAATTATAATAGTGAAAACCACGGCACCTATTACCATCCAGGACATTTGTTTCCAAATAATGCTTTTGGTATTAGGCACGGTTACCACAAGCAATTCTTCAGGAGAAACACCTTCTGATATGCTGCCGCTGGGTGAGGCAAGTGCATAAAAACAGGAAAAATTGTGAGCAGAATCCTGATAGAGATTATAAAAATTTTCTGAGGTTAATTCCTTTCCACTTATTGACGTGAGCGTTATCGCAAACTCAAAAGGAATATCCTTGAGTGTTTGCTTTTGAAAGGATGTCCTGATCTTAGCTCTTATTTCATCTCTTGAGAAGCGATGTGCAATTGTGGTAGGGAAAACGCTTAAAGGAAATAGCTGCTCATTAATTCTATTGCCAAATGGTGTGAGTTTTCCTTTTTCAGAAATCAGATCTTCACCAGCAGCAGCGGTGGCCATTATAATACTTTCTTCAAATTGTTGCTGACGTGCCTGCAATGATTGCCTTATCCATAATACCTGGAAAAAAATTATGCCAAGCAATGATAAAAAAATAAGAACAGTAATTAATGGGAACAGTCGTTTCATGTAGTTCGGCAAATTTATAGTAACCAACGACAAAACACCTGCAGGTGAAAAATTTTAGTATTTTAAATGAAAACTATTGAACTTCATTTTTGTATTGCCAT
>JBDSRT010000130.1:0-3717 GCA_039929165.1 Ginsengibacter sp. | reverse complement strand
AGAACACCCTTTCTGATCATAAAGAAGTAACACCCGAAGTTTTAAATGCCGCCATACTTGATGCAGACAATAAAGTGTTCGCTACCTACAGTATTTCAGAAGCCCATAACATCAACTTTACAAAAGGGTTTGTAAAGGGGCAGCAAACCAAATTTGTAGATAAGCGTTTATTAGTTTATAAACCTATCGTTAACAATGGAGAGATGCTTGGCACCATTTGTTTAAGAGTAGAGTTATCGGAATTGAGTACCATCATTAAAACACAAAATACCATCGCACTTATACTCTTAATTGTTGGTGTAGCTCTTGCCTTTTTATTAGCGCTAATCATGCAACGGTACATTTCAACCAGGCTTTTATCGCTGGTTAACTTTATGAACCATGTCGGCACGACGGGTAATTATAAAAATCATTTTGTAAGCGGTGGCCGGGATGAGATAAGTACACTGTCAACAGTTTTTAATAATCTGCTGGATCAGATAACAGAAAGCCAGCAACGGAAAGATGAATTTATTGGTATTGCAAGCCATGAGCTGAAAACACCTTTAACAAGCATTAAAGCTTACCTGCAGGTGCTCGAAAAAAGAGAGCAGGATGACCGTAATAAGTTATATGTTCAGAAGGCGCTAGAGAACGCGAAGAAACTTGAAAACCTTATCTATGATCTACTTGATGTTTCTAAAATCCAAAGTGGACAACTCGTGTTGAACATGACGGAAGTTGATATTGACGCTCTTATCGACGAAACCATTGCTGCCTTCCAGATCATTGCAAAACAGCATAAGATTATTAGAGATGGTGTTCAATTGAATACTACTATAACGGCAGACAAACAACGGATTGAACAGGTACTTATTAACCTGTTATCGAATGCTACAAAGTATTCGCCGGAGGCAAAAAAGGTAATTGTGTCTTTAACAAAAACAGCTAAAGAAATAATTATTAAAGTACAGGATTTTGGTATCGGCATTGCGAAAGAAGAACAGTCTAAAGTGTTTAACCGTTTCTATAGAGTGAAAGAAATGTCCGGTCATATATCGGGCTTTGGTTTAGGGCTTTATATTTGCAACGACATCATAACCCGGCATCATGGAACTATCCGGATCGAGAGTGAAACAGGTAACACTAATTTTTTTGTGTCCCTACCGTTGATGGCTGGAAAAGTTTATGAAATTGAAAATAAAATTGTTTCGATTCCTGGTGCCTTATAGTTGTTAGTTATGCTAAAGTCCAGGCCTTATGGCAATGTCCGACAATTTCAATGGCATTGTAGTTTACAAAATTCAGCAAGTTTCTTATGTCAAATGGTTTTGGCAGGTAGGACGTTGCACCGGCCTTAAGTACTACCAGTTCTCCCATCTAAACTGCCCGATATCACTAAACAGGCAGCTGCTTAGAAGAATGATTTCCCTCAGAACTTTAAGAATGATCTACGGCGGTGGTAACAGGTTAATGGATAAAACATTTTCGCACACTTAAACTTTCCTACTATGTTGATAGATTAAAATCAAAACTCCTGTGTTTATCACTACACTAATATTACGCAAGATTTCATACCAAACCCTGAAAACCAGTACCAAGGCGATCCTGCTAAGCCTAAAGCGTAAATATTAAATCATCAATCAAACTATACTTAGGTAAGTATCTACACGCAATCTCCTTTATTTATGAATGCTGGCATAATCTTTTATTATATAAAAAGGCTTTGGTATTGATAACGTTCCCTAAAACTTCCCGATGAAAAAATTATTTTTAATTAGCTCCGTAACGGCTTGTATGTTTTTAGTAGACTCATGTGCACGCAATCCTGTTACAGGTAAACAACAGGTTGTATTGATTTCAGAGAGCCAGGAAATTGCTATGGGACTTGAAGCGGACCCACAGATTGTATCGCAGTACGGGCTTTATGAAGATTCGGCCCTTCAAAAATTCATAAATACGAAAGGTAAAGAAATGGCAGCTATCTCACACCGGCCAAATCTTGATTATAAATTTCGTATAGTTGACTCAGATATATTGAACGCTTTTGCAGTGCCCGGTGGTTATGTATATTTCACAAGAGGTATTATGGCACATTTTAATAACGAAGCCGAATTTGCCGGTGTGTTGGGTCATGAGATTGGCCATATCACGGCAAGACATTCAGTGTCGCAACAAAGCAAAGCCATACTCAGTCAAATAGGACTAATGGGTGCGATGATTGCAAATCCACGTCTTGCGCAATTCGGGGAAACGGCCTCGCAGGGTCTCGGCTTATTATTCTTAAAATTTGGCAGAGATGCTGAACGACAATCTGATGATCTGGGTGTTGAATATTCTACAAAGATTGGTTATGACGCACACCAGATGGCGGGATTTTTTAATACCCTGCAACGAAAAGGCGAACAAAGCGGTGCACAGGAATTACCGGATTTTTTATCTACCCACCCTAACCCCGGTGATCGCAACATTGCTGTTAATAAAAAAGCCACTGAAGTACAAAAAGCGTTACAGGTTAATAACCCGCAAGTGAACCGCAATGCTTATTTAAAAAGAATTGAAGGACTGATTTACGGAGAAGATCCAAAAGCTGGCTTTTTAGAAAATAGTGTTTTTTATCACCCGGTTTTAAAACTACAATTCAACGTTCCTCAAAACTGGAACTATCAAAATAATCCTGATCGGGTTGTGATGGCGCCAAAGGATGGCAAGGCAATGATGTTTCTTACACTCGTTAAGGGAACCTCGTTAGAACAGGCCGCAGCCACCACTATGCAGCAATATGGATTACAGGTTACCAGTTCAAGAGAAACAAATGTCAATAACCTCGCGGCCTTATTAGTTGAAGGCTTTCAACAGCCACAACAACAACAACAGCAGCAACAGCAGGCTGGCGCAGTTGTCCAAACGCTTTCCTACTTTATAAAGTATGATAACAATATTTATCACATTATGGGGGTGGCAGGCCAGGCTGATTTTAATAATTATGGTCAATATTTTGTTAACACCATGCGAAGTTTCAGGCAGTTAACAGACCAGGCCAAGCTCAACAAAAAAGCAGACAGGATAAGAATAAAAACGGTCCGCCAGTCTTCAACGCTTGGACAGGCTCTCAAAACATTCGGCATGCCTGATAACCGACTTGACGAACTGGCAATACTTAATGGTATGAAGAGTACCGATAAAGTATTGCAAGGCTCATTGATCAAAATAATTGATAAGTAGATTCATTAATCGCTAACGCTGATTTAATTCCGGGTAAAGAAGTCGTTATCATGAAACCACCCTTGCATCTCTTTATAAGATTAAAGAGATGAGTGCTGTATTCACATTCGTTTTTATCATTGTTGCGACGCCGCATGAGCATGAATTGCTGTTATGTGCGAAAGGGCTTACGGCTATGATCTTGATGATAACCACAAAGTAACGTTAGTGCTTGGTATAGACGATACCACTAAAGCCAATGCTTTTTGGAAGTCAGACATGGTTAAACAAAGAAGAGCTGAGGGCGGCGTTGAAGGGGAAGTTAAAAGGTTATATACCATGTAGTGCAGAAATAATCATTAAGCGGTTTTAAAAGTCAAATTCTCTGATGCGGGGGCATATACCACTTGTCTCCGTATATTGGTAACAGTTAACTTACACGTTTCAACCCTGTGTGGTGAGCAAGAAGTTCATAGTTATTGCATTAATATTAATACATTATCCTCTGGAAATGATTCTCGTACGTCTTTAATT
>JBDSRT010000129.1:0-6172 GCA_039929165.1 Ginsengibacter sp. | reverse complement strand
ACAAATCATATTTCAATTTATGGCGATTAAGTTTATTCAAAACTTACCTTCTTAAAACCCACACCTCTTAAGAACTTTTCCAGCACTTGTTTAGCTCTCGCATCGGCTTTTGGTAGCGCATTATTTTCGATAGCACGTTGCCGAATTTTCTCTATCATCCTTTGCTTAATCTGAAGAACCTCATCGAAACTCCATTTACCTTCTTCATCAAACACTTCAAAGTTTGAAGGATTAATGATTGTATTCAAAATTTCGGCTGGTGGCAAAACGATATTTACCGAATCTTTCAAAACAAAAACTTTTCCTGAATCGATTTTTTTGAGATCGATGCCTGCAAGCACTGTGCCTTTAGCCAACAGAACAATATGATCCGGCACGGGCCTTAAGCCAGGGAAAGAGGGTAAATTTTTTGGCTTGGAAGAATCCATTACGATCTCATCATAAAAAGAAATTGTAACCAATTTTGCCAGGTCGTTTATCTGTTTGATAAACACGGGCGTTTCATCTATCAATACAGGTTGACTTTTAAAAAGGGAAGACAACGATTTAAAAAATTGACCCCGCTTTAAAAAAAGATAGATGAGCGCAACGAGCAATAAACCTAAAATCCAATGCCTTATTTTCATTTAGATTTATTGAAGCGATGTTTTGTTTTGATCATAAGATATTATCACCTTATCAAAACCAAGCCTATTTAAGAAATTCGTTACAACCAAATTTGCATTTACTTCTGCAGTTTTTAAAACGCCTAACGAATCGATGCTGTTCCTGATATTTTTTTCACCCTGTGCAGCCAGTTCATTTTTCTCCTCAGTAGTAAAAGATGATCTGAAAGGTGATACAGCCTCATATTCAACTTTCACATCTTCAGGCTTTATATTAAGTGCCACTAATTCCGCATGAGGAAGAATAATATGAACCGTTTTACCCTCAACACTTATCTGTTCGTCCTTTATTTTTGAGAGATCGATTCCCGCAATGATTGAAGCTTTGCAGCTCATTAAGATTTTTCTATTGCCTGGCTTAAACCATGTTTTATTATCATTAGCTTTAATCACTTTTGTAACAACATATTCAACAGTTGCCAGTTGATTCAATGCTTTTATAGATAAGGCTTTTTCTTTAAGATCCGGCTCTTTGTTACATGCCGGCAGTAGAATAAGCAGGAAAATAATTTTTCTAAAAAACATAACTGCAATTTACCGAACAGAAGGGGTTTAAATTCTAAATAATACATTTGCCAAAATTGAAGAATGAAGAAATATGCTGTAATTGTTGCCGGTGGTAAAGGCTCAAGAATGAATACAGAAATCCCAAAACAGTTTTTGATATTAAAAGATAAGCCTGTTTTATTTTATACCATGTCAGCTTTTTTAAAAGCTTATACTGATATGAAAATAATTCTTGTGTTGCCGCTTGAACACATGGGTAAAGGACAGGAAATTATTGATGGCTATTTTGAACCTTCCCTAATTACGGTGGTTGCTGGCGGGCGAACAAGGTTTCATTCAGTACAAAATGGTTTAGCTAATATTAATGACGAGTCCATAATTTTCGTGCATGATGGTGTGAGATGTTTGGTTACTGAAAATCTTATCCATCGTGCATTTGAAGGTGCTCTTGAAACAGGCTCTGCAATACCGGTAATAGATTCTGTAAATAGTGTTCGCCTGATTACTGAAGATGGAAACGTAGCTGTAGATCGGAGTCTTGTAAAGCTTGTACAAACACCACAAACCTTTCATAGTAAAATATTACTCGAAGCTTATAAAATTGATTATAAAGATAAATTTACTGATGAAGCCAGTGTTGTTGAAGCCTTTGGGTTGAAAGTCAATCTTATTGAAGGCGAAGTGAACAATATCAAGATCACAGAACTTAAAGACCTTGCTGTGGCTGAAAATATTCTAGATGCGTTGTATATTTAATGTTTTATAATCTTTAAAATTTTATTGAGGTGATTAAATTTTAGACGGGGATATATTTCTTTAACGGGCGCAAAACCTTTGAAGAAGAAAGCTATACCGGGAATATTTGAACCTTCAAAATCGAAGACTAATTTAGTATTGCAATGGTCTTTTATGCAGGCATCAATCAATACATGCGAAGCACCTTTACGTCTTCCTTCGCTAGTGTTTCCAGCCATGATATAATAAATCCTGTTTTCATCAATAAAAAATATTCCCGACGATAACAAGGCGCTATTTCCATATACGCCGTAAGTCTTTAGTTGGTTATTTCGGAGAAGAATATTACACAGCTTTGTAAAATTATCAATGTCATCTTTTTTAAAAGGCTTTACACCTTTCATTTTCTTTGCTGAAAGTTCAATTATAGCTTCATATGAGATATCACGTTTGATTGATAAGTGATTACTGTTAGTATTCTTTAATAGTATTTGTTTATAACTATTGCGATACGAACTATAAATTTTGTCATAGGGCTGATCAAGCGAAAGGACATAATTATATCTTTTACTAAGATTGTATTCTTCTAAGTCAAAATTATTTTTATAATTAAGGTAGATATCAGCATACTTAAAATGCGGTGGAATTGTATGAAGAAATGCGTTGATGATATCTTTTGAAAGATCAGTTCCGAATATGCCTAATGATGCACAACTAAATGGTTGGAACAGATAATTGATTCCAAATTTTTTATTGAAAGTAAGTGGCATCACGGCCTCATACTTATTAAGAATTAATGCATCCCATGACTTTGACATTGTGTCCAGATACATTGACGTAGCATAAATGAGATTGTTAGCTGCGTTTTCTATGCATTCATCCCACTTATTTTTGTCAATAAGATTATGTTTAACGTAAGCAATATTAAGTTGTTTAGCAGCCAAAGACTTTATGTTACAAACAATGTTAAACTCGTAATGATAGAAATTTATAGCAATTATTGTCCTTTCCCTGAGACAATAATTCTTAGCGTATAAATCATAATTTTTAAATCCAGGACAAGAGATAGTTTTTCTATATAAATTAAATCATACCTCATTCGTCTTATCATATCTTCAACACTTGCTGCATAACCAAATTTAACCATACCCCAACTTGTTAAACCGGGATTGACTCTTAGCAAATATTTATATTCAGGATTAGTTTGCAAAATTTGATCAATATAAAATTTACGTTCCGGTCTTGGGCCAACGAAGCTCATTTCTCCCTTTAGTATATTAAGTAGTTGTGGTAATTCATCAATGCGCCAGCGCCGCATTACTTTGCCCCATTTTGTAATTCTGCCATCATTTCCGCGGCTTAACTGAGGTCCGTTTTTTTCGGCTTCCATAAACATCGATCTGAATTTATAGATATTAAATGGTTTACCCTTTAATCCTATTCTCTGTTGCAAATAAAATACAGGCCCTTTGGATGATAGCCACGTTCTAATGACAGCAAACAAAATCACAGGCGTTAATAAGATAATTGCTGCTATTGAAATAATGATATCAATCGTCCGCTTAACATTTTTTTGCCATGTATTTAGTAAGCTCCTTGAGATATGATTGTACGTAGCGCCTCTAATATTTTCAGTGTTCAATGCGCCAAATTATTAATGAATCTAACAATATCCTTTTGAATATTTACTCGTTGATTATACTATTTGATTTTTGGAAATCTTTTCAAGAATCTGGTGGGCCACATCCATAGCAAGGTAACCATCAACTTCGCTCACAGTTGTTCTTGTGTTATTAATAATTGCTCCAATAAAACTTTCCAGCTCGGCCTTAATAGCATTGCCCGCTGGCACGGTAGGTGCGGCTATACCTATTGTTTTTTTGCCTCTATTGGTTTCAATGTCGAAACTAAATACGCCATTTTCAGGTTTGGACTGCATCTTGATAATTTCCGTTTTCTTGTCCAGGAAATCGATGCTTATATAAGAATCTTTTTGAAAAAGCCGCATCTTCCTCATCTTTTTCATACTGATGCGGGATGAAGTAAGATTCGCCACACAACCATTATCAAATTCAATTCTTACGTTGGCAATATCAGGTGTATCACTCATTACAGACACGCCATTTGCGGAAATAGATTTTACTGGACTCTTTACCAGGCTGAGTATAATATCAATGTCATGGATCATGAGATCAAGTATAACACTTACATCTGTACCTCTTGGGTTAAACTGTGCTAATCGATGCACTTCAATAAACATGGGATGCAGGTAATGTTTGCTGGCTACGATAAAAGCCGGATTAAAACGTTCTACATGACCGACCTGCATTTTTATATTAGCTTCTTTCACCAGCTTTAAAAGCTCTTTGCCTTCGGTAATTGTATTAGCCAAAGGCTTTTCTACAAATACATGTTTTGATTTTAAAATGGCCTTTTTTGCCAAATCAAAGTGAGCTGTTGTGGGAGCAACAATATCTACTGCATCACATGCGTCGACAAGTTCATCCACTGAAGTATATCTTTTAATTTTATATTCATTTTCTACAAAGGCTGCATTGGTATCGGAAGGATCATAAAAGCCAATCAAGTCTACATCAGCAATCTCTTTCCAGTTATTAATGTGAAATTTTCCAAGGTGACCCACGCCCAAAATACCAACTTTTACCATTGAACAGTTTTAGACAAATAAAGATAAGATGAAGCGTTTTGCTATAACTAGTTTATGTAATGCGGGGAATAAAAAAAACCCACTTTAGTGGGTTAAACAGTTTTTACTTTATTAACAAATTTGGAGTGGGAGAGGTAGTTGTTGTCTGAACTATATAAAAACAGACATGACCCGTTCTTAATAGTTTCTATAATTGGTTTGTTAAGCGCTTCAGGAATTGCAGGACAACCCTGGCTTCTGCCCATATACCCTTGGGACTTAGCAATTTTTTCGTCAACGTACCAGGCACTGTGCATTACAATTGCACGGTTAAAAGCATTATCATTAAAACCTTTTTCTTCACCTTCCAGCCTTAAAGAAAAACCATGTGCACCGTTATAAGTATCCTTAGTTATATAAAACCCTAAGCTGCTCTGGTAGCTCTCACCGATATTTGAAAATTGAGATGCAATATCTTTTCCTGAATTACGGCCATGTGCAACAAATGTGTTAAACAATACTTTTTTATTATTTAAATCTATAATGAATAAGCGTTTTCTTGACGATTGCAATGTGAAATCAACAATAGATAATACTCTGTCATTTTTTAATTTCCCTGATTCTTTTAAATTATTGTATCCTTTAAGAGCGTACTCAAAGGCGTTTTTCGAAAGTCCTAAATTTTCCAGCTTCAGTTGGGTATATATTGTCATAGCTTCATCGGCAGCAACGTCAACCTGAGTCGGAATAAAGAGATTACTTGTGGTTACAAAGAAATTAGGTTGGGTTTTTCCAGAAATGAAAGGCAAATGAACCATAATGGCTCCCATTACCATCATTGTAAAAAATCTCCTTGTTAGCATCTTAACTTATTAAAATTAGGTAGAAGGCAGAATCCAATATATCATCTCCGCTGACGTTAGGTCTGGCAAAACTAACCTCTTTGCATAAGATAAAATATGTTTTGTAATTTATTTAAGAATTAGATCTCCTGATAGGATATTTAAGCGATTATAGTAAAATTTGGTTTCTTAGCAGCGTCTTAACTTTTGTTAACCAAACTAATTTTTAAAAATATCAGCGATCACTTTTCCGTTAGAAAATGGCATTTCGATTTTCATGAGTTTTGCGACAGTAGCAGCGATATCGACCTGGTCGTGAGTAGTGGTTGATATATAATTAGATTTAAAGTCAGGGCCCATAGCAAAAAATTCAATGTGTTTGCAGCCGTCACAATCGTCTCCATGCGTTACGTAACCATTAAGATGTCCTGCTGTATGTCTTCCGTGATCATTAGTAACGATCATTGTTGTTTTATTTTTATAGAAAGTATCAGACTGTAATTGTTTCCATAATAAGTCAACATAGTTGTCAGTATCTAGAATTCCTTTCAAATAAGCTAAGGAATCTGCCGCATGTCCGGCAGCATCGGGTTGTTTAAAATTTATAAGTACCAATTTGGGATGATTGATAGATAAGATCGTTTGAGCCCGGTCAAGTGTCACCTTATCCGTACGGTATCCTGTACCTAGACCATCGACACCACAATCCGAACTTGGCCGGAACTTACCCGCCCAATCTGGCTGAACACAATCAGATAGCACTTCAAGCTTATCTT
>JBDSRT010000128.1:0-12449 GCA_039929165.1 Ginsengibacter sp. | reverse complement strand
TCTTTTTGTAAAGAAAACACTGCTGCTAAAATGTTGGAGATGTTATCAAGCTCGTTATAAGTGGGTATGATCACCAGTTTTTCCAATCGGGAGAAATATATTAGTAATGAATTTACAATTTTTTTGAAAGGATTTAAGTTCCGGGATTACCGGTGATCTATATTATTCCTTTTTTAACAGCGTGCGGTTTAGTATTTCAGTGAGTTTTTGTTTCGTGTGCAAGGGAAATTCTCCTTTCATCATCCAGTCATAGTATTGAGGCTCAGCCTTCAACACATCAGCAACCGGGCGGCCTTTGTATTTACCAAAATTGAAAATTTCCACGCCATTATCCATGATCATTCGCCGGGCAAAATCTACCACTTCTTCTTCACCCGTAAACTTTAAAATATCATCAACTGTGTTTCCAAGATCAGCATAATGCGTTGTTTGCGCCAACAAAATTTCAAACGTAGCCAGCGCATCTGCCTGGGCACTGTGAGCATCGATCAAATCTTTTTTACAATAGAATTTATAAGCAGCGCCAAGCGTACGTTTTTCCATCATATGAAACACATGTTGCACATCCAACATACGGCGATTCTTCATGTCAAGTGTGATACCTGCTCTTAAAAACTCTTCTACTAATAACGGAACATCAAAGCGGTTTGAGTTATAACCGGAAAGATCAGTATTATCAATAAATTGTTTTAGTTCATTAGCCACCTCTTTAAATATAGGGGCATCTTTTACTTTGTCATCCGTAATGCCATGCATATCGCTGCTCACCTTTGGTATGGGCATTTGCGGATTGATGATTTTGTGTTTGCAGACCTGTGTGCCATCAGGTAAGATTTTTACTATGGCAATTTCAACTATCCGGTCTGTAGAAAGATTTATGCCGGTTGTTTCAAGATCAATAAAAGCTAAAGGACGTAATAATTGTAAAGACATGTAAGTTGATTATATCAAGTGTAAAATTTCAAGATTGCGCTATCACTTTAGTAACATCAAGACCGTCATAATTGCCACTGCTCATTAATAATACATTTGTGTTGTTAAACGTGTGGTTGTTAAACCAGGCTTCAAGTTCATTTTTATCAGTGAGCACTACAAGATTTTCTTTATTAAAGCCTTTCTTAACTGCTTCTATTGGCAGAGGTGGCATCCGTTTGATTTCAAGGGCATGACTGGAGTAAAAAACAATGCAAATATCGGCATCTTTAGCTGCACCATTATATTCCGTCATAAATGCTTCGTTTAGACTGCTATAAGTGTGCAGTTCAATAACTGCTATTAATTGCCGGGAAGGGAATTGTTGTTTAACCGCTGCAATGGACGCTTTAACCTTGCTTGGCGCATGGGCAAAGTCGCGGTAAACATTAGTTGCGCTACTTTCAAAAATAAGTTCTAACCGTTTTGCTGCGCCGGTAAAATCGGCTATTGACGTGGTAAATTCTTTTGCAGATAACCCTAATTCTTTACACACTAAAAAGGCGGCGTGTATATTTAAAAGATTATGATTACCAAAAACTTTCAGCTTTGTCTTTTCATCTTCTAAATCTAAAAATGTAACGCCTTTTTCTATTGAAAATCTGGGCAATCTGTAAGCCTTCAACTTAATATCAGTTCGACTTACATTTTTGATAAGTTCATTCAATTCTTCATCTGAATCATTGTAGATTAAAACACCATTTGGCTCAATCTTATTAATAAAAATGCTAAACTGTTCAACATAGCCGTCATAGGTCGGAAAAACATTAATGTGATCCCAGGCAATGCCGGTAATTACAGCCACATGTGGAAATAGAAAATGAAATTTCGGAATACGTTGAAGGGCACTTGCAGGATATTCATCTGCTTCACTGATCAATATTGGCGCCTCAGATATATTTACACTTTGGTCAAAACCTTCAAGTCTCGCCCCAACCAGGTAATCAAAAGGCATATTGCACTTTTTAAGAACATGCATGATCATGGCGGTTGTAGTCGTTTTGCCATGACTGCCGCCAATAGCCACTCTTGTTTTATTTTTACTTTCCTGGTAGATATATTCAGGAAAGGAATATATCGGCACACCCAGTTCTATAGCTCTTAAAAGTTCCGGGTTATCAGCACGGGCATGCATGCCTAAAATAACGGCATCAAGATCTTTATGAATTTTGTCCGGGAACCAACCTAAGGCTTCAGGCGAAATGCCACTTAAGTTTAGATTGGTTGACGCAGGCTCAAATATCTCATCGTCGCTGCCTGTAATAGTGTATCCTTTTAACTTTAAAGCTATAGCCAGTTGATGCATTACGCTGCCACCAATTGCTATTAAATGAACGATCATAATTTACAGCGATGAGTTCTCAAAAAAATCACGGGAATTAACAATAGGTTTTCACTTTGAGCGTTTGTAGAAAGCAACTTATAATCGTTAATAATTTATCTTTGCATTTATAACAATGCAAAATAGTTTTTTCAATGCGAAACAATTTAAAATGAAAAAAATAATTTTAGCCTTGTTATTTCTGTCTCTTGTGGCAACCACTTTTACCTCATGCAGCAGCAGCCGTAGAAGCAGAACGGGATGCCCGGGAACTTCAGGAATTATTCACTAAATAGTTTTCATGAATTGGATTAGCTTAACCTCCACTGAACAGTTACAGGCACTCAAACAAAAATCACAGGAACAGCCTCAGGTAATTTTTAAACATAGTACAAGATGCTCAATCAGCAGCATGGTTAAAAGCCGTCTGGATAAAGGTGCACAGCCCACTGGCGCTGATTTTTATTATTTAGACCTGATTAAATACCGGGACATCTCTAATAAAATTTCTCAGGATTTTAATGTATATCACGAGTCACCGCAGGTGATGATCATTAAAAATGGTGAAAGTATCTACGATGAAAGCCATTCAGGCATTGATCTGCAGGAAATAGCATCGAACCTTATATAATCTTATTTTCTCCTAAACGTTAATAGTACTGCATTATTCAGGCTTAACTCCAGCAATGAATCCTGTACTTTATAAGTGTTTACTTTTAATAAAGCATTTATAAAACCATTTTCATTATGCCCCTCACAAGCCATTTTAGTTGACATAATCTGATCATTAAACTTAATTGTTTTTTCGTCAAGGGTAAGGCTTCCACTCATACGGTTACAACCGGTACTGCCGTAAAATTTTTTTTCTGCAGAATTTATAACCAATTGTGGAATATGATTGACATTTAGTGATGCCCCCTGCTGGCTCTGTAGTTCCCAGGTTGTATCAAGCTTAATCACTGGAATTGTGCTCAACGATGTTGTTGCCGATAAGCTGTCTGAAGTGGCCGTTGGCGTATTTGGTTTTGTGGGTGAACACGACAACAAAATACTTAAACACATTACTGGCATAGTCATTATAATCTTCATAAAAACATTTTGAAAGTCGCTTCGTAAGCAATTAGTTAAACCCTCAAAACCTGCGATGCTTTATCTAGAACATCAGAAGAATCGGTTTCAACCGCAACTACATAACCGGCCTCCTCTGCCCTTTCCAGCATTATTGCTGCATCAGCATTTAAAGCAGTATTCGATAAAATTGCAGTTAACTTTTTCTTGAAAATGTTTCCATCTGCAGCATCTATATCTTCCGCAAAGGGCACATCAAGACCGTTATGGTCAAGATTAAAGATATTGGCGTTCGGATCAACTACTACTAAAGGTTCCCCATTTTCATTTGCCCAGGCATATTTGCTAAGCAGTTGAATGTAGTCACCCTTTACACCAGTTTCGACAAGTTTTGCAACAGCTTCCCTGGCTTTAATTTCTGAGTTATAAATTCCTATAATGGCTTTCATTGTCTTAAGATTATCTATTCTAAATTAAATAAGAAAACTACATAATACGCATTAAAAATTACTTTTTCGGAATAGGTATATAATAGCCGGCAATCATAACAAAAGAATTGGCTTTATCTTTGTTTATCCGAACAACTTATAAAGAAGTGCAATTTCCACTGCTGTTATTCGCTTACGATCGCCCTATAAAGAGAGAGAATTTGAATTGTTTATTCTTTTGACTCATTATAGTGATCCGTACCTCCTCCTATACTAAAATCATTAGACGAAACAGTTCTATTGTGAATACAATTGATAATAATGACAACTGAACATAGTAGAATTAATGACTTACAAAACAACGCCGTGCCTACCCCCGAGTGGGGACCTTATTTAAGTGAGCGCCAATGGGGCACCGTAAGAGAAGATTACAGCTCATCAGGTAATGCCTGGCAATATTTTCCTTTTGATCATGCGCATGCCAGGGCTTACCATTGGGGCGAAGATGGCATAGCTGGAATATCAGATCGCTTTCAAAATTTATGTTTTTCTGTAGCTATGTGGAATGGTAAAGATCCTATTTTAAAAGAGCGTCTGTTTGGTCTTCGGAATGGTGAAGGCAATCATGGCGAAGATGTTAAAGAACTTTACTATTACCTGGATAATGTGCCTTCGCATTTTTATATGGAGTACCTGTATAAATATCCGCAAAGGGCTTTCCCTTATCAAAAACTTAGAGACATTAACCACAGGCTATCAAGGCAGCTTCCAGAACATGAAATACTTGACACCGGTATTTTTGATAAGAACAAATATTTTGATGTATTAGTGACTTATGCTAAATATTCTGCAACAGACATTGTGATAAAGATTGATGTTACCAACAGGTATTTTAGAGCTGCTGATATAACGGTGTTGCCAACGCTTTGGTTTTCCAAACAGTCAGAATTCAATGATGCGTCAGCCAAACCGATTATTACGTATTTAAATGATGGTTGTGTAACGGCATCGCATGAAACAATTGGAGATTATTACTTTTATACAAATCAGCCTGATGACCGGCTGTTTACCGACAATAAAACCAATTTTCTAAAAATAACCGGCCAGGAAAATGCAGACATTTTTACTAAAGATGCCTTTCATGATGCCGTTATAAATGGAGAGCATGCTAATGCGTATCGTGAAAGAAAAATGGGCACTAAGTTTTCGCCTGTCCATAAATTAAGAGTGCCGGGCGGTGCCACTAAGACGGTGTTCTGCAGGCTTACAAATTATTATACTAATCATGCCTTTGAAAATGGTTTTGATAAAGTTTTCAGTGAAAGGAAAAAGGAAGCAGATGAATTTTACGATTCGATAATCCCACGTGGTATAGATAGTGATCTTGCCAATATCCAGCGACAGGCTTTTGCCGGTTTACTTTGGAGTAAACAGTTTTATTGTTTAGATATTGAAAAATGGATCAGGGGTACCGATGGCATTTCGCCGGTTGATTCTTCAAGACTTCTTGGGCGTAATTATGACTGGCAACATTTAAAGAACCAGGACATTGTTTCCATGCCTGATAAATGGGAATATCCCTGGTATGCAGCCTGGGATTTGGCTTTCCAATGCATTTCCATTGCTGCGATTGATCCAGGTTTTGCAAAATACCAGTTGCTGCTCATCATGCGTGAGTGGTACATGAAACCCGATGGTCAGTTGCCTGCTTATGAATGGAATTTTAGTGATGTAAATCCGCCTGTACATGCCTGGGCATCTTTACAGGTATATAATATTGAAAAGAAAAACACTGGTAATGGTGATTTAATATTTCTGAAGAAGATCTTCCATAAACTCTTAATAAATTTTACCTGGTGGATCAACCGTAAAGACCGTAACGGCAATAACATTTTCGAAGGTGGTTTTTTAGGATTGGATAACATTGGTGTTTTTAACCGCAGTTTTCATGATAGTACCATGCAGCTTGAACAGGCCGATGGCACAAGCTGGATGGGCGCTTATGCTTTAAACATGATGGATATTGCCATGGAGATTGCTATGCATGATGAATCATACGAAGACGCAGCAACTAAGTTCTTTGAGCATTTTGTGTTGATTTCTGAATCGCTAAATGAACATCATCTTTGGAATAAAGAAGATAAATTCTTTTATGATGTATTGTCTATTCCAGGCGAGGAGCCGATTTCACTTCGTATCAAATCTATTGTTGGCTTAACTTCTTTGTTTGCAGTGTCAACCATCAGCCGTAAAACCATGCAAAAGCTGGGAGATTTTAAAAGCCGGTCTACCTGGTTTGAAAATTACAGAAAGTCAAACAACAAATTTTGGCCTAACGAAGAACGTGGCGATGGCGAAGAAGTACTAATCTCTTTGGTAAGAAAAGACAGGCTTAGATTTTTGCTCGAGCGATTGTTAGATGAAAATGAGTTTTTGTCTGAAGGCGGTGTAAGAGCACTTTCCAAGTATCATTTAGATCATCCCTACTCTGTTTATGTGGCGGGCAACGAATATTCTATTACCTATGACCCCGGAGATTCCACTTCAGATATTTTTGGCGGAAACTCCAACTGGCGTGGCCCTGTATGGTTGCCGATCAATTATTTAATCATACAATCAATAAGGCGCTTTGGCAATTTTTATGGCAATGATTTTACGGTTGAATATCCTATTGGCTCAGGCTTGCAAATTAATCTTAACGAAGTAGCTGATGAACTTACCCGAAGGATTTTAACGCTGTTTGTAAGAGATGATAAAAATGAAAGAAAGATCTATAACTCTTACAATACATTTTATTCACAAAAAGGCAATGATCATCTCATTCAATTTTACGAATACTTTCATGGCGATTCCGGCAAAGGTTTAGGCGCCAGCCATCAAACCGGTTGGACATCATTAATCGCAGAATTGATCACTGAATATACTGCAAGACAAAAGAAAGAGATAACTACAGCTGTATTGTCCAATGAACTTCAACCTTCCTAGCAGCGCTACTTTAATTTAGTTATCTGGTCATTATAATATTTCACTTCCTGTATCACAGATGGCAGGTTAGTGGGTTTGTCTTCAGCATCACGTTCAATATAAATGTGTCCATTAAAATCTTGCTTTTTTAATTCAGCAAAAATTGCCGGAAAGTCGATAACGCCTGTACCAATTGGTACATCAACCAAAGCGGTATTGTTATAAGCAGCAATATCTTTTAAGTGAATAGCAATGATGTGACCGCTTAATTTTTTTACGGCATCGAGGGGGTTAACGCCGCTCTTCGGCCAATGACCAAGATCGGCACAAACGCCAAAATTAGGATGATTTTTCAGCGCCATCAATGTTGTATCAGGATTCCAGTAATGGCTAACACCTATCCAGTGTTCATGTATAGCGATCTTGATGCCGTAAGCGCCAGCAAGACTGTCGAGGCTATCCCACATATCCAACGGTGGTTCTGTAGTTACAAAATGTACACCTAAACTTTTGGCAATATCAAATTGTTTAACCCATGAGGCAATGTCATTACCGCCAACAATATAAAGTGATTCAGCTTTTAAGCCTTTCTTATCGATCATTGACTTTAGCTTGTCAACACCAGACGGAGATAAAGTCATGATGAGCGAATCTTTAAGCTCCGGTCCTGCTTTATGAAAAGTATTGGGTTCAATATATTTCAAACCTGCACTATCCACTTTATCCAATGAAGATGGAAAATCAACAGTATGAAATGTCCATAAGGCCAAACCAAATTTCCAGTCTTTAGGGTTAGTAACTGAAGTTGTATTGTTTGTAGCAGCCGTAATTGATGTTGTTGATGGCGTACTGTTGCAGTTGACAAAAAAGTTTACCGCAACAACAGCAATCGATAATAACTTAAACATGGCGAATAAAATTTTGTATATGCTAAGGTAAGAACATGAGTGATATCTACTCGATTCGAATACTTAAAAGACATTAGCTGGTTGAATGAATTTGAATACTAAAACCTACGAAAAGTATTCGACATTCAAGGCCTATTTTTGCAACCGGTGGAGCAAGACAATAAATCAATATGAAGACTAGTCGCACATCAGTAGATGTTGTATTAATAGGCGCAGGTATCATGAGTGCAACTTTGGGGATGTTGCTAAAACAACTTGAACCATCGCTGACGGTTGATGTTTTTGAACGTCTTGGCGGCGCTGCAACAGAAAGCTCAGATGCCTGGAACAATGCCGGTACAGGACATTCTGCTTTTTGCGAATTAAACTACACACCTGAAAAAGAAGATGGCTCAATTGATACATCAAAAGCAGTAAAAATTGCTGAATCATTTGAAGTGTCTAAACAGTTTTGGGCCTACCTCGTTGAGCAAAATATCATAAAGCCGGCAGGTTCTTTTATCCATTCAATTCCGCACATGAGTTTTGTATGGGGCGAAAAAAATGTGGCGTACCTGCGTAAGCGATACGATGCCTTGCAACAATGTCATTTGTTCAAGGGAATGCAGTTCTCTGATGATGCTGGACAAATTGCAGAATGGATACCCATGGTCATGACTGATAGAGGGGATGATGAACCAGTGGCTGCTACAAAAATGGATCTTGGTACCGATGTAAATTTCGGTTCGCTTACACGCTGTCTCTTTGATCATCTTACAAAAAGCGACGGTGTAAACATTCATTTCAGTCATGATATACGTGACCTCCAACAGAAAGATGGCGCCTGGCAGGTGAAGGTAAAAGATGACGCAACCGGCGAGAGAAGAACTGTGGTTGCAAAGTTTGTTTTTATTGGTGCCGGTGGCGGCTCATTGCCACTTTTATTGAAATCCGGTATTCCTGAAGCACTTGGCTACGGCGGTTTTCCAGTAAGCGGTCAGTGGTTACGTTGCACAAATGAAGCGGTGATACAACAACACCATGCAAAAGTTTACGGACTTGCAAAAGTAGGCTCACCGCCAATGTCTGTTCCGCATTTAGATACACGCTGGATCAAGGGTAAAAGAGAATTATTGTTTGGACCTTATGCGGGCTTTACCACAAAGTTCTTGAAACATGGCTCTTCAATGGATCTCTTCAAATCTATAAAATTTAATAACCTAAAGCCAATGTTGTCTGCAGGTATACATAATATACCATTGACAAAGTATTTAATTGAGCAGGTATCCCTATCTGATCAAGAAAGATTGGATGAATTAAAAGCTTACTATCCTGACGCAAAAATGGAAGACTGGGAGTTGATTGAAGCGGGCTATCGTGTACAGGTGATCAAAAAAGATGAAGAGGAAGGGGGCATTTTGGAGTTTGGAACCGAAGTGGTCAATGCAGCCGATGGAAGTATTGCTGCATTGCTTGGCGCTTCTCCCGGCGCATCTACAGCGGTTTCTATAATGCTTGATCTTTTAAAACGCTGCTTTCCGCAAAAACTAAATACACCTGCATGGCAACAGAAATTAACGGCGATGATTCAATCTTATGGTCAAGATCTTGACAGGGATGAAAAACTAAGCCACGACATTAGAGCATACACCACCAAAGTTTTAGACCTGAAATTTACCGAAGCGGTCATATGATTGTTACCATCTTTATAAAGTATTACAATGCATGACTGAACAGCTGAAAGCATTATCACGTGAGTTGGAAGGTGAATTGTATGTAGATGACACAACAAAAATTTTGTATGCCACTGATGCTTCGGCCTATCGTGAAATGCCATTGGCTGTGTCTGTGCCTAAATCAATTGATGATCTTAAAAAGCTAATTGTATTTGCAAAAACGAATCATACTTCGCTCATTCCAAGAACGGCCGGTACATCTTTAGCTGGGCAGGTTGTTGGCAACGGCATCGTGGTCGATGTGTCCAAAAATTTTACAAAGATTATTGAGTTGAATAAAGAAGAAGGTTGGGTAAGTGTGCAGCCCGGCGTTATCCGTGACGAGTTGAATATGTTCCTGAAACCGCATGGTTTGTTTTTTGGACCAGAGACATCTACAGCCAACAGAGCTATGATCGGCGGTATGGTAGGTAATAATTCCTGCGGCTCAAATTCTATTGTGTACCGCAGCACGAGAGAACATTTACTTGAAATAAAAGCTTTATTGAGTGATGGTAGTGAAACAATTTTTAAAACGATTGACATCGAATCATTTCATGCAAAGTGTGAAGGCAATACACTTGAAGCAGCCATCTATAAAACAGTTAGAAGCCTGTTGAGTGATTATAATAACCAGGTTGAAATAAGAAAAGAATTTCCAAAGAAAAGTGTCGAGAGAAGAAACACCGGCTACGCCATTGATGTGTTGCTGGAATCAGCGCCATTTACTGCCGGCGGTGCAGATTTTAATTTCTGTAAACTTATAGCAGGTTCAGAAGGTACGCTGGCTTTTATTACAGAAATAAAATTGAATGTTGTTCCCTTGCCGCCTAAAGAAATGGGGCTGTTATGTGTGCATTTTAATTCCATTAATGAAGCATTACGGGCTAATCTTATTGCTCTGAAATTCGGGCCCACTGCCAGTGAATTGATTGATGATTATATTTTACAATGTACTAAGGACAACATTGAACAAAGGTTAAATCGCTTCTTTGTACAGGGCGATCCTGGTGCTGTTTTAGTGATAGAATTTTTAGCGGAAACAAAAGAAGAGATTAAGGCGAAAGCCGATGCATGTGAAGCTGAAATGCGTGCGGCAGGCCTGGGTTATCACTTTCCCCTGTTACTTGCAGATGATTGTAAAAAGATTTGGATTTTGAGAAAGGCAGGTCTTGGTTTATTAGGGAATTTACCGGGGGACGAAAAGGCTGTTCCTGTAATTGAAGACACCGCTGTTGATGTGAACGATCTGCCGCATTACATTGCAGACTTCAATAAAATACTAGAAAAACATAATCTACATGCAGTGCATTACGCACATGCCGGCTCTGGCGAAATTCATCTTCGCCCTATTATAAATCTTAAAACAGTTGAAGGCAATAAGCTCTTTAAAATTATTGCTGAAGAGATCGCAATCCTGGTAAAAAAATATGATGGCTCTTTGAGTGGCGAACATGGCGATGGCCGCCTACGTGGAGAATTCATTAAACAAATGGTTGGTGACAAGAATTATGAATTGCTAAGAACAATCAAACGAACCTGGGATCCGGAAAATATTTTTAATCCGAACAAGATTGTTGATACACCAGCAATGAACACCATGTTGCGGTATACACCGGGTCAAAAAACGCCCCCTTTCAAAACAGTGTTTCGTTATCACGATCAGGATGTGTTACAACATGCTGAGCAATGTAATGGTTCAGGTGATTGCCGTAAAACGCATCTGTCAGGAGGCACAATGTGCCCATCGTTCATGGCTACTAAAAATGAAAAAGATACGACAAGAGCGAGGGCTAATATTTTACGTGAGTTCCTGACGAATTCTCAAAAGTTGAATCGGTTTGATCATAAAGAGATATATGAAGTAATGGACTTATGCCTGAGTTGTAAAGGTTGTAAATCTGAATGTCCTTCTAATGTTGATGTAGCAAAACTCAAAGCAGAGTTTCTTCAGCAATATTATGATGCCAATGGCGTGCCTCTAAGGTCAAAGCTAATTGCCGGTTTCAGCAAATCAGCAAAACTCGGCGCTGTCTTTCCATGGGCTTATAATTTTGTTATGACTGCACCGCTGATTAGCACGGCTGTAAAAAAAATTGCAGGCTTTGCAGTAGAACGATCAATGCCAACACTCTATAAAACAACTTTAGAAAGATGGTACAACAAGCGGAAGAACAAGCTAACATCTAATACAAACACAGTCAAGAAAGTTTACCTATTCTGTGATGAGTTTACCAATTACAATGATACAGAGATTGGGATAAAGGCAATAACGTTGCTGGAAAGATTGGGTTATGAGGTAATCATCCCTCAACATGAAGAAAGTGGCCGTGCCTGGCTATCAAAAGGCTTATTACGGGCTGCAAAAAAAATAGCGAATAAAAATATTGAATTATTAAAAGATGTTATCACTTCTGAAACTCCCTTGATCGGTATTGAACCAAGTGCAATCCTAACTTTCAGAGACGAGTATATTGATTTAGCTGATGACAATAATCTTGCTGTTGCAAAACAACTTGCTAAAAATGTTTTTTTAATTGATGAATTTATTGCGGCTGAAATAGCAAAAGGCAACATCAGTAAAGCGCTTTTTACAAAAGAAAAAAAGTTAATTAAGCTGCATGGACATTGTCAACAAAAAGCGTTGTCATCTGTGGTGCCGTCAGTTAAAATGATGTCATTGCCAGAGAACTATATTGTTGAAACAATACTATCAGGTTGCTGCGGTATGGCTGGTTCCTTTGGTTATGAAAAAGAACATTACGGGCTATCTCTGAAAATTGGAGAACTTGTTTTATTACCAACAATACGCAAACAGGCAGCAGATACAATCATTGCCGCCCCTGGTACAAGTTGCCGTCACCAGGTAAAAGATGGTACAGGAAGAAAAGCCTTGCATCCTGTTGAAGTATTGTATGAAGCATTAATCAGGTAAACAAAATATTAATTTGTTGAAGTTTCCTGTTATTTATACTCTTAAAAAGACTTTTTTGCGGTACATGAAATATAGAAAAAGCCATTTGATCAACACGTAGCAAATTGCCAGTACCACATCATTCCAGGGATTACTTATCAACTGACCAAGCCAGCCAAA
>JBDSRT010000127.1:0-5756 GCA_039929165.1 Ginsengibacter sp. | reverse complement strand
GCCGCCGCTTTACAGAAAGGATGGACAAAAATTCAATCGCCATTTTTAACAGCAATGATGAGCTGCCGATGAATGGTGATGCACAACACAGGTTTAAGCAGAACAGCGATCTGTATTGGCTTACAGGCATCGAACAGGAAGATACCATGCTTGTACTTTTCCCCGGAAACCCCGATGCGATATATAGAGAAGTGCTTGTGTTGATAAGGCCAAATGAACTGAAAGAAAAATGGGATGGTCATCGCCTTCGGGCTACAGAAGGCACAGCTATATCCGGTATAAAAACTATTGTGTGGCTTGATACTTATGAGAGCCTGATGCAGCCCTGGATTCATATTGCCGATACGATCTATTTAAACACCAATGAAAACGACCGCAAGGCTAATTATGTGCCGGTAAGAGATTATCGCTATGCCAAAAAAATGAGGCAGCTTTATCCGCTGCACAATTATCAACGTAGTGCAAAAATTTTAAAAGAGTTACGTGGAATAAAAACGGCCAGGGAAGTCGAGGTTATTCAAAAGGCAATAGATATTACCGACGTGGCTTTCAGACGTTTGCTTGGCTTTATTAAACCCGGCGTAATGGAACATGAAATTGAAGCAGAAATCTATCATTCTTTTTTATCTCAACGCTCTTCCGGACCGGCCTATGGAAGTATCATTGCCAGTGGTGACAATGCGAGAATATTGCATTATGTAAATAACAACCAGCAATGCAAAGATGGCGAATTGATCTTAATGGATTTCGGTGCAGAATATGGGTATTATAATGCGGATCTTACCAGGACTGTTCCGGTAAATGGCAAGTTTACTAAAAGACAAAGAGAAGTTTACAATGCCTGTTTGCATCTTCATAAATACGCGGCTTCGATTTTAAAACCAGGTATCAGTATTATTGACTATACAGAGAAAGTTGGTAATGAAGCAACTGTCGTATTTCAAAAAATCGGCCTGTTGCACAAAGAGGCGATCAACAACGAGGATAAAGAGAACAGGGCTTATAGAAAATATCTGTATCATGGTATTTCTCATCATCTTGGGCTTGATGTGCATGATCTTGGTACAAGAACAGAACCTATAAAAACCGGGATGGTCTTTACTATTGAACCGGGTATTTATATTGAAGAAGAGCAAATGGGCGTAAGGATTGAAAATAATTTCTGGATCACTAAAAGCGGAAACAAAGATTTGATGAAAAACATCCCGATAGAAGCAGATGATATTGAAAAGCTGATGAGGAAATAATTTATTAATCATCAAATTAATTAATTGTCATTGAAACATATCCCCAACATTTTTACTTTACTAAATCTTTTCCTTGGTTGTGTGGCCATTGTTTTTGCGCTGCAGACAGATGCAGTCATAATCTATGTGAACGACCAATTTTCCAGCACATTTAATATTCCTGAGAAATTAGCCTGGGCTTCAATATGTATTGGCGCTGCTGCTGTTGTGGATTTTTTGGATGGTTTATTAGCAAGGCTTTTACATGCAGCTTCACCCTTAGGAAAGCAATTGGATTCATTATCAGACGTAGTAAGTTTTGGCGTTGCTCCCGGTGTAATTTTATTCCAATTACTCCGGCTTAGTTTTGCAAGAGAAGAGAATGGGCTCGATGTATCCATGGGCTGGTTATTGCCTGCGTTTATATATAGTTGTGCCGCAGCCTACCGCTTAGGCAAGTTTAACCTGATACAAGAAAATCTTAATTATTTTAAAGGTGTTCCCACACCTGCCGCCGGTTTGTTGATAGCTTCTTTTCCGCTGATATTGCACTTCAATCCTGAAATATTTAATATGGGAAACCTGCTCGTAAATAAATGGTTACTATACGCTGTTATTATCATTCTTAGCCTTTTAATGATTAGTAGTTTGCCGATGCTGGCTATTAAATTCAAAGGATTAAAATTATCTGCCAACCTCCCGCAACTTATACTATTAGTTGTTGCGGTTATAACAGCCATCTTTTTACAATGGGTAGCGGTGCCGATAATATTTCTGGCTTACATTCTTTTATCTTTGACCTATAAAAAATCGTTTGTATGATGTTTACGGCAGAGATAAAAGTTATGCCTTTAAAAGAGCTACTTGACCCACAAGGCAAAGCTGTAATGGGGGGATTAAATAATTTGGGTATCAGCACTGTAAATGATGTGCGCATCGGTAAACATATACAGTTGCAGATTGACGCTGCTTCCCGGGAAGAAGCAACTGCCATCGCTAATGATGCCGCAAAAAAATTGTTGGCAAATCCTGTCATGGAACAGTTCCAGGTGAGCATTAACTAAAACCTGAATAATTCCAAGGTTCAAATTCAACCTAAATAGATGCTTTATATTGTTCCTTCGCCAATCGGCAATCTTGCTGATATTACATACCGGGCTGTAGAAGTATTGAAAGATGTTGAACTCATACTTGCAGAAGACACACGGACAACCGGCGTACTCTTAAATAAATACCAGGTTCAAAAACCCATCTCACCATATCATCAGCATAACGAGCATAAAGTTGTGCAGCATTTAGTTGAGCAACTGTTGGCTGGTAAAAAGATGGCGCTCTTAACAGACGCCGGTACACCTGGTATAAGCGATCCGGCTTTTTTATTAGTAAGAGAATGTTTGAAACATAATATTGACGTGAATTGCCTACCTGGCGCTACAGCCTTTGTGCCGGCGCTTGTTAACAGCGGCATACCAATAAACCGTTTTGTATTTGAAGGCTTTATTCCACAAAAGAAAGGAAGGCAAACCTTGCTTACTAACCTGGTTGAAGAAGAAAGAACTATGATCTTTTATGAATCGCCGCACAGGTTGGTGAAGACGTTAGAAAGTTTTATAAATTATTTTGGAGAAGAACGGCAATGCAGTGTAAGCAGAGAACTCACTAAATTATTTGAAGAAAATAAACGTGGAACACTGAAAGAAGTGCTGGATCATTTTTCACAAAAAAATGTAAAGGGAGAAATTGTGATTATTGTTGAAGGCGCAGGTAACAAGCAATCCCAAATTGATACCAGAGAAGTTGACTAACCATCATTTAAGTATAAAAAGCACCTTATGAAATTCTTAGGATTTATATGTTTTATTTTAATAGGTAATAACGTTTTTGCACAACAGGATCGCTGGCAGCAGAGTGTAAAGTATGTGATGTCGATTGATGTAGATGAAACCCGCAATCGTTTCACCGGCAAACAAAAGTTAGAGTATACAAACAACTCTCCCGATAAACTAGGTAAAGTTTTTTATCATCTATACTGGAACGCTTTTCAGCCAAATAGTATGATGGATGTGCGCAGCCTGGAATTAGGTAAAACACTGATCAATGGCCGACCTGACTGGGATCCCCGTGTTAAAGATCGTATCTCTAAATTGACGGAAAGTGAGATCGGTTATCAAAAAATTATTTCTTTAAAGATGAATGGTGTACCGCAGACTTTTGAAGTACATGAAACTATTTTAGAAGTAACACTGACGTCGCCCATTCAGCCAAAATCGAAAGTGAATTTTGAAATGGAATTTGAAGCGCAGGTGCCTTTACAGGTTCGACGTAGTGGTAGAGATAATGCAGAAGGCATAAAATATAGCATGAGCCAATGGTACCCAAAACTTTGCGAATATGATTATGAAGGCTGGCATCCAACACCCTATATAGCCCGGGAGTTTTATGGCGTTTGGGGCAACTATGACGTTATCATTTCTATTGAAAAAAATTTTAAACTTGGTGGTACAGGCGTTTTGCAAAATGCTTCAGAAATAGGCTGGGGTTATGATAAAGAAGGCACGGCTTTAAAGGCTATATCAAAGGCCAAAAGACAATGGCATTTTATAGCCAACAATGTGCATGATTTTGTATGGGCTGCTGATACAGCTTACGCACACCTGGTAAGAAAAGTTGGACCGGTTACAATTAATGTTATTTATAAAAACGTTGATAGTCTCCAAAAGGCCTGGCAAAATGTCGCCGACGCTGCAGTTACCGTGCTGCCTTATATAGAACAACGTTTTGGGAAGTATCCATATCCGCAGTATTCATTTATCCAGGGCGGCGATGGTGGCATGGAATATCCAATGGCAACACTAATAAAAAGTGCAGGTCTTGGTACAGTGTTTCACGAATGGATGCACAGTTGGTATCAGATGATGCTGGCAACTAATGAAAGTTTACACCCCTGGATGGATGAAGGCTTTGCCAGTTTTGCCGAAGAAGAAGTAAGCGCCTTTTACAAAAATAAAATATCACCGCAAAGCAGTTTAGATACGTCAGCTGCGGCACGGGCTGCTGCAGCAGCGCTTCCGAAATATCATAATGGCGCATACCGTGGTTATTTTGCCTTAGTAAGATTGAAGCTTGAAGAACCGTTAACAACACACGCCGATCACTATAACACCAATTTTGCTTACAGCATAAGTTCATACTCTAAAGGTGAAATATTTTTAGTGCAGCTTGGTTATATTGTTGGTGATAAAGTAAGAGACAAAATATTACAGGAGTACTACAAGTTATGGCGATTTAAACATCCTAACGCCAGTGATTTTATAAAAGTTGCGGAAGAAGTGAGTGGTTTAAAACTTGATTGGTATAAAGAATTTTGGATCACCTCAACTAAATCTATTGATTACGGCATTGACAGTTTGTGGGAAGAAAATGGTGTCGCTAAAATACGCATTAAGCGAATTGGTCTGATGCCTATGCCAATAGACGTACAACTTACATTTAAAGATGGCACTAGGGAAATACATACCATGCCATTAAATTTAATGTATGGCAGTAAATCCGCTGAAAGTATTGTAAACACTGTTAACCACGACGAATGGAAATGGACTAACCCTATTTACACTTTTGACTTTGAACATAAGTTGACCGATCTTAAGTCAGTGGAAATAGATCCCACAAAACGATTGGCTGATATAGATCAGGCCAACAATGTTCTACAATTAAACTGGTAATGATTACCATAAGACCAGCTACTATTGATGATGCACCATTGCTCTCAGAAATGGGGGCCCAGACTTTTTATGACACCTTTAATGGCACGTGCACTGAAGAAGACATGAGTCAGTTTTTAGAGTTGTATTATAATTTGCCACAGGTTCAAAAAGAACTCAATGATTCGCAGGATTATTATTATCTCGCTTTTTTTAGCGAAATGCCGGCTGGTTATTTAAGAGTGAAAGAAAGTAACTCTGACATCCCTTTAGTTAAATTATATCGTTCAATAGAATTGAAAAGAATTTATGTGGTAAAAGAATTTCAATCGCAAAAGATTGGCGCAGCCTTGCTAAATTTTGCTTTTGATTTTGCAACGGAAAAGAATTATAAGGCGATCTATTTGAGTGTTTGGGAACACAATAGTAGGGCCTTAAACTTTTATAAAAAATGGGGATTTATAAATACCGGTCACAAAAATGATTTCCCCATTGGCAATACACCACAAACCGATTACTGGCTAATTAAATTGTTTAAGTCTGCCAAAGTCGATGAGGCTACTTAACCTGCAATACATATTTTTCTTCAAAAAAGTTTTGGGTAAACATCTCACTTATAGGCTTTGTTATAATTCTTAAATGACATGCTTTAATCTCCTCTTGCAGATCGCCGCCTTTTAAACAGATCAATCCATATGCACTCTTTTTATTGATAACCGGTTTACACCAATCAATCAAAGTTGCCAAAGGCGCTACTGCTCTTGATACAACAGCATCAAATGTTGTATCATAAATATCTTCAGCCCTTGTATGACGGGTTGAGACATTA
>JBDSRT010000126.1:0-3566 GCA_039929165.1 Ginsengibacter sp. | reverse complement strand
AGGAATAAACAGAAAATATGTTTGAATCATTAAGCGATAAGTTAGACGTCGCCTTTAAAAACCTGAAAGGCCAGGCCAAAATCACAGATATAAATATTGCTACCACTTTAAAAGAAATTAGAAGAGCATTAGTAGATGCCGATGTTAATTACAAAATAGCCAAAGAATTTACGGATAAGATAAAAGATAAAGCGCTTGGTGAAAAAGTTTTAACGGCTGTAAGTCCGGGACAATTAATGGTAAAAATTGTAAAGGACGAGTTGACCGAACTTATGGGGAAAGAGGAAAGTGAACTTGATATAAAAGGAAACCCCGCTATTATTTTAATTGCCGGTCTTCAAGGTAGTGGTAAAACCACGTTCAGCGGTAAGCTTGCCAATTATTTAAAAACAAAAAAGGGTAAATCACCTTTACTCGTTGCGGCTGACGTCTATCGCCCTGCTGCTATTGATCAATTAAAAATATTGGGATCGCAGGTTAATGTTGATGTTTATAGCGAACCGGAAAATAAGGATGTCGTATCAATAGTACAGAATGCCATTGCAGAAGCTAAAACAAAGAATAAGAATGTTATTATAATAGATACGGCGGGTCGTTTGGCTGTTGATGAGGTTATGATGACCGAAGTAGCCAACATCAAAAAAGTTATAAATCCACAGGAAATTTTGTTTGTAGTAGATAGTATGACAGGCCAGGATGCTGTTAATACTGCTGCAGCGTTTAATGAGCGCCTGAATTTTTCCGGCGTTGTACTTACAAAGCTGGATGGTGATACAAGAGGTGGTGCGGCTATATCAATTAAATACACAGTAGATAAGCCGATTAAATTTACCAGCAGCGGCGAAAAGCTCGATACACTTGATGTATTTTACCCTGAAAGAATGGCCCAAAGAATTTTGGGTATGGGTGACATTGTAAGTCTTGTTGAAAAAGCGCAGGAACAATTTGATGAAGTACAGGCGGCTAAACTCGAGAAAAAAATAAGAAAAAACCAATTTGACTTTGAAGATTTTAAAACACAGCTTCAGCAGATAAAAAAAATGGGAAACCTTAAAGACCTTATGGGCATGATTCCCGGCGTTGGAAAGCAGATGAAAGATATTGATATAAACGACGATGCATTTAAAGGAATTGAGGCGATGATCAATTCTATGACGCTGCAGGAAAGGCGTAACCCTGACATTATAAATCCAGGCCGCAAGCAGAGGATCGCAACCGGCAGTGGAAAAGATATTGCTGAAGTAAACCAATTTCTTAAACAGTTCGAGCAGATGAAAGACATGATGAAAATGATGAATAAAATGCCCATGGGAAAGCTTGCTGCGTTAGGTAAAAGATAATTTTATGTATACATTTGGTTATTGTAAACGGTGCGCCTATATTTGCACACTTTACAAAAACCCAATAATTAACAACCCAAGAAAAATTTTTATTTTTTATGGCTGTAAAAATGAGATTGCAACGCCATGGCTCTAAAAAAAGGCCATTTTACTTTATAGTAATTGCGGATGCCCGTAGCCCACGTGATGGAAAATTCATCCAAAAATTAGGTTCATATAATCCACTTACTGTTCCCGCAAGTATTCAAATTGATCGTCAAAAAGCGTTGGATTGGTTACACAAAGGTGCACAACCTACAGATACTGTCAGGCGTATTTTAAGTTTTAAAGGTGTTTTATATTTAAAACATTTATTACGTGGTGTAACCTTAGGTTTATTTGATGAGGCGGCAGCAATGGAAAAATTCACTAAATGGAGCGGAGAGCATGATGCTGAATTTTCAAAGCGCCAGGAGACTCATAAAAAGACTAGACCCGTAGGCAGGCAGCCGATTGTTAGACGTGCCAGAACCCCAATTGCACCCCAGCAAAGTCAGGCTCCAAGACCTGAACCTGAAGCTGCATCTAATGTCTCGGAGGCACCAGCGGCTCCAACTGAAGAATAATTTTTAAAGAATAATTTTATAGGCAACCTGCGTAAACAGGTTGCTTTTTTATTTATATACATTCATGTGAAATAATGCGGGAGTATTTTAAAATAGGTAAGCTGGTAGCCACTTATGGCTTTAAAGGCGACATGATCTTAAAACATGATCTTGGTAAAAAAACAGCCTTTAAAGATCTGAAATCATTTTTTATCGAAGAAAAAAGAGATGTGTTTATCCCTGTCTTTATTCAGTCCGTTAAAGTAAAGTCACCTTCAGAAAACTATCTGAAATTAGAAGGAATAGACACTAAAGAAAAAGGGCATAATTTTCTGCAAAAAGAAATTTGGTTATTAGAGAATGACTTTAAAAAACTGGCGGCAGCAAAGGCTCCTATATCACTGATAGGTTATTCAATTATAAACAACGACATCGCTTTGGGTGACATAATGGAAGTGATAGAACAGCCTCATCAATTGTTATGTAAGATTATCATCAACGTAAAGGAAGTGCTCATACCAATTCATGAAGACTTTGTAAAAAAAATAGATAAAAAGAAAAAACAGATCACCGTAGATCTTCCGGATGGATTGCTTGAAATATATTCATAGCTTATTGGAGAAATTGATTGTATTGCTTTTCATATCCAATAGTTGTTGATGGTCCATGGCCTGGATAAACCGTTACGTCTTCTGGTAAAACAAAAAGATTTTGCCTTATACTTTTTAATAGTGTGTTGTGGTCCCCTCCCGGAAGATCAGTTCTGCCGATGCTATCTCTAAATAAAACATCTCCACCAATAACATATTTGGCGCTTTTATTATAGAAACAAATACTACCGGGTGAATGTCCGGGTGTAAGCAAAATTGTGAGCTCATCTTTGCCAAATTGAACAGGCAATTTTTCGTCAATCAGCTTAATTGTGCCATTGTAATTATCAAATGGCAAATTGAACATTAGCCCTGATGAAGGCGCTAGCGCTAATACGTTTTGCTCATTTGGATGAATATGAAGTTGAAGTTTAAAAATTTCTGAAACCCATTTGTTGCCAAATATATGATCCAGGTGACAATGGGTATTTAACAACAAAGCAGGCTCTAATTGCCTCTCAGTAATAAAACTTAAAAGTTCTTCTTTTTCCTCATCATAATAACAGCCGGGATCAATGATGATTGCTTTTTTTTCCTCATTAAATAATATATAAGTATTTTCCTGAAGAGGGTTAAAAGTAAAAACCTTAAGATTTAGCATTACGTTAGTTTTGATTGACCAAAATCATTTCACCAGTACCTTGTAAACAAGTAATTTTATTCAATTAATCAGTTATTCATGCAATTTGCCGAGAAAGACACTCTGAAAAAAATTTTAATATCCAGTATTCTTTTCCTTTCTTTTTTATCTCAGTCAAATGCCCAGGTAAGTACTGTTGAGTTTGGGAAAAACCGTTTGCAATTCAAAAAGTTCAACTGGCAATATTATCAAACCCAAAACTTCAATTCTTATTTCAGTCAAAATGGGCAGGAACTTGCCAAATACGTTGCACAAATTGCAGAAAAAGAATTGCCTGCTTTAGAAACGTTTGTAGAGTACAGCTTACAGCGCCGGGCGAACATTGTGATATATAATCATTTTAATGATCAGC
>JBDSRT010000125.1:0-10287 GCA_039929165.1 Ginsengibacter sp. | reverse complement strand
ATTTATATCTTCAAAATATTTATTGTCTTTATGTTTCTTTGAGATTAAAGAATCGGCAACCTTCATAACAGTTTCCTTTTTTGTTGGAATGAAGCGCTCCATTTCTTTTCTCTTGACATAGCCTTTTTCATAGTTGCCCCTGGCATAGGTTATAAAATATTGCGTAAGACCAATTTCAGTATTTTTAGCTGCCTTATTAGATGCCTTCACCCTAAGGCTGTCATCAAAATAAAAGCGATCCATGGTTTTGCGCAGCGAAGAATTTTTTAAAGACGTATCACCGGTGTAGGTACTATAATTACTCAAACTCCAAAAACCCAGTGCCTGCTCGGTTAAGCCCGATGATGTAAACCAGGCGTATTGATAATTTCTGGCATTATAAAAACTTATCATCCGGTTGCCTGTTGAATCAGGGATATGATTGTCAGCCAGATATTTGATCACGTCTCCGCTGTCAAGGAAAAGGTCGCTATAAGAATTGCTGGCTGTGATGCTAAAGTCTCTTTTAGTGATATTTTTTTTCTCTTCCTTTTCAGATAAACCTGTCGAAGAAGATGACGATTCATCATCCCCGGAGTTGGATTTACAGCTAATAAAAAAGCTGCATAAAATAGCAGCGGCGGCGATTAATTTTTTCATATGCTGTTTATTTGCAAATGGTGTGCCTATTAAATTTTTTTTTTGCCCATAATAATACGGTGATACTAATGGAACACTTAATCGGCAAAGATTATATGCGGTCACGATGTTTACAATTAAAAGATAAAATATGGTAATGAAAAAAATGATTATAAAAGCAATTTCACTTTTCCTTTTAATTACTTTAAGCAATTACCGATTACAGGCACAACATAAAGATGTTAAGGTGATTGCTTATTTCAGCGGTAACGTTTCTCAACTGGATAGTTTTGATGTGAATAAGATCAATCACTGTCTTTTTATTTCGGTCAATCAATAGTTCAGTATAGGAGCAAAGACAAAATATGCATTGTAAAAAACCTTCGCAGCATAATCTTCCGGTAAACCTCAAATGATGCTGTTGTAAACAGTCTTGTAGATGAAATTTATGATACCATTCAAAATGTAAAGTGAATGATAAACAGCCGCTTAATTTGATTCCTTACCAACTTATGTTACATGCTTATATTGCAGCCGATGAGACATTATGAGGATACGTACAGGCACAAAGGCATGCGCAAAAAGTTAATTGATAGTCTTAGGGAAAAAGGTGTAATTGATGAAAATGTGCTGGAAGCAATGATGTCTGTGCCGCGGCATTTTTTCCTGGATAATGCCTTAGATCAAAAAGCCTATGAAGACAAAGCTTTTCCCATAGCTGAAGGCCAAACCATTTCGCAACCCTATACAGTAGCGTATCAAACAGCTTTATTAAAAGTGAAGCCTTATGAAAAAATTTTAGAAATAGGCACTGGTAGTGCTTACCAGGCGACAGTATTAGGTGAAATGAAGGCCAATGTTTACACGATTGAGCGCCAGCGAAAATTGTTTGAGTTGACCAAAGAGTATGTGTTCAAGAGTAAATATCCTAACATCAAATTTTTTTACGGTGACGGTTTTGAAGGCTTGCCAACGTATGCCCCGTTTGATAAAATTTTAATAACAGCGGCTGCGCCGGAAATTCCTCCCAGGTTATTGTCACAATTAAGCGTTGGAGGCTTGATGATAATACCTTTAAACACCGTCGATAATCTGCAGCAAATGATGCGTATTACTAAAAATGAAGACGGCATTTCAGAAGAAATTTTCCATAATTTTTCTTTTGTGCCTATGTTAAAAGGCAAGAGTCTCTAGGTTACATCGCACTGATTACCGAAGCTGCTTTAGCACCAATGTTTGCCCACGAAAATTGCTCAAAATAATCGTTGCCAATTGATTGTTTAACTTCACCGGCATCTATCATAAGCTGAGCAAAATTTTGCCAATCAGCGTTTTCAGCAATTAATAACTTGCCACTACATACAGCTTCATTTATTCCTGTTGCACCTTTCCTGGTTGACACTGCCGTCATACCATAACCTAAAGCTTCAACAAGTTTTGTTTTTATTCCACCACCACTTTTAATTGGATTAATAAAAATGTCGCAGGCTTTTAACAGGAAAGCTATGTCGTTTACAAAGCCGAGGTATAATACATTTTTAGCTGCGTGAGATTTCAAATCATTCATATCATGTGGCAAATCTTTACCACAAATAATGATTCGATAGTTTGAAAAGATTGCTGCCACTTTTGGGTTAATGTCATCTATAATAATCTTTAGTGCCTCAATATTTGGCGTATAATTAAAAGCACCGTTAAAGAGGAATAATGTCGTGTCTGCAGGTATGTTATAAGAGGTTATAAAAGCAGCTTTTGCTTCGGCTCTTTCAGCAGATGAAGGCGCCTTTGTTAGATTGATACCATAAGGTATGATAGATGTTCGGTAGGCTTTTACGTCATAAAACTTTAGCATGTGATCTCTGTCTTCGGGTGTTATGCAGAAAGAATGGTCAGCCATTACGTGTACAAACTTCTCATAGATCTCCAGAAAAGGCCACCACCATTCACCAATTTCTTTGAAACGGATAGCTTCAATATTGTGAGAGTGAACGATAAGTTTCACACCACAAATTTTTTGAAGTAAAATACCAAGCCAGCCATAATAAGGATGTTCAATGATTAAGTGACTGATTTTTCGTCGCTGTATGACGGACCTAATTGGGAAAAAGTAAAAGATGTTGGCATATCGAAGAACAGAGGGCGATAAGATTTGTAAAACATCATAATCTACAAGAGGTGAAGCAGGGCATTGAACTGTGACACAAGTAAGGTTATGATGCTGTGAAAGATGTTGATTAAATAAAGCAATGTTTTTCTGTCCTCCGGTTAGCGCAGGGAATATATTGTAAGGCACAAGACTAAGAACATTCGCCATAAGGCAACTTTAATAAACAAATTAATGGTATTTTAAAAGGAATAGTAAAAAAGTGACCAGGTAAAATCTAAAACATCAATCTTTAAAAAGGTCTTTTGTGGAGCACTTTTATAAAAAATTATCGCGATTAATTATCTTCCCCCGTACTTAGCATTTTACCTTTTACATTTATTATTCAAATACTGTTACCTATTTATGCTTTTACAATTATGAGAATGGTCTCTCTTCTTTCAAAATTCACAATCATTTGCAATATTGCTTTTGTTTTATTCATTTTTTTTAGATGGATGGAAGTTCAAAAAAATGCAGCCGGAAAAAGTGGCGAGCTGATATCTATTCCTCTGCTTAAGGAGCTTGTCATCATTCTTGGTTTCACGGCAATTATCATCAACATCATCATGCACCTCGTTTATCTTTTATTATATTTTACTAAAAGATATTACATGATTCCACGGAGATTAGCTTTGATCAATTTTATTTTTTTAGCCTGGCAATTATTTTACTTTTCTTAAATCGTTTTAATTAGTTACATGACAACAAATATTTTACAGGATAAGCCCACCAGGATATTTTTATTTATCTCTGCTTTTTTTGTGGCAAATGCGTTGATTGCTGAATGCATTGGGGGTAAAATATTTTCGCTGGAAAAGGTGTTCGGGCTAACACCTACAAACTTTACGCTGCTTGGTCAATCGGGTTTATCTTTTAATCTTACCTGTGGTGTTTTGCTGTGGCCACTTGAGTTTGTAATCACAGACATTGTAAATGAATATTATGGCCCGAAAGCCGTGCGGCGCATCTCTTATACCGCGGTGATATTAATCTCGTATGCTTTCATAATGTTTTATACCGCTATTAAAATTCCGCCCGCAGATTTTTGGATAACCAGCGGTGTGAATATTGGCATTGCAAATATGCCTGACGCTTTCTCGGCGATTTTTGGGCAAGGCATGTGGATTATTCTTGGAAGTCTCACTGCTTTTTTATTAAGCCAGATCGTTGACGTAACCGTTTTCCATCGAATTAAAAGAGTTACGGGAGACAAGAAAATCTGGCTAAGAGCAACAGGTTCAACAATGGTGTCTCAATTGGTTGATAGTTTCATCGTATTAGTCATTGCTTTCAAATTGGGTAAAGGATGGACGTGGCAATTAGTGTTGGCGATCTGTTTGGTAAACTATACTTATAAGTTTTGCATGGCTATCATATTAACACCTTTGATCTACATCATTGAAAAAAGAATAGAAAAATATGTTGGGAAAGAAACGGCAGACAGGATGAAACGGATTGCCATGGGTAAAAGCGCTGAAGATGTTCAGGGTACGGTGACAACAGGCTTTGCAGGATAAAGTGAATTGCCCTTTACCATATCTGCGACAATCTTATCAATAGGCAAAGTCATCACTGCAGAAGAAAAGTCGTCCCACTCAATAAATCTGAACGTTTCAATTTCTCCGGCTGTTTTGTAAATCTTTAACTGCGCTTCATCAAAGTCAAAAATTTTTGTACGAAGCGGCGACGTGATTGGTTCCAGCGCTTTTACGTAATAATAAATAGAAAGTATCTGGTGGCTGGCATTGAAAGCGCTTACCTGGTAAAAATCAGTGGTATAAATATGCTCCAGCACTTCCACTGATAAGTTCATTTCTTCTTTAAACTCTCTTGCCAAACACTCACGGGTGCCCTCACCTTCTTCAAGACCGCCGCCCGGAAGTTTAGTGTAATAATTTCCTCTTATAAATTCGTCACTAAGCAAAATCTGTTTATTATCATTTATTAAAATACCATATACCCTTACACTGATCATACGCTTCTTTTAAACTGATATCTGCCCTTTATAAACCATGTCTGCAGGTCCGCTAAGCCAAATATTTTTGTAATGATCTGCATCCATTTTATCAAACTCAACAGATAATCTGCCGCCTGGTGTATGCACTTCAACACGGTTAAAGCCATAATCGTTATGTGCAGAAATCAGGGCTGAAGCTGTAACGCCGGTGCCGCAACTCAACGTTTCATTTTCAACACCGCGTTCATAAGTACGTACAAAAATTTCATCCGAGGCCAGCTCTTCTACAAAATTTACATTGATACCTTCTTTTGCATAACGATGACTATGTCGAATGGCTCTACCCAGGTCAACAATATTCAAATTTTTTACTTCGGCCGAAGGTTTTACATAATGTGGCGAACCGGTATTCAACAAATAATATTCGAAATGATTTTCTACTTCATTTACATTATTCATCTTCAACTTAACAATGCCATTAGGCCCAATCTCTGCTTTGTGTAAACCATCACTAGCTTTAAAAAGATAAGTATCCTTATGAATGCCCAACATTTCTGCAAACCTTACAATGCAGCGGCTGCCATTACCACAAAGACTGCTGCTTTTACCATCAGCATTATAATAGGTCATTTCAAAATCTGACATATCACTGTCGCTCAACATCATAAGACCATCGGCACCAACACCAAAATGCCTGTCGCACATGAGTCTTACCTGTTTATCATTGAGTTGATCATAATGTCCTTTCCGGTTATCCAGAATAATAAAATCATTGCCGGTTCCCTGGTATTTAAAAAAATCTACTACCATAACGTTGGGTTTAAAAATTAAACTGAGGTTAGAATGCCAAGTGTTTTTAAAATCAGGTTTTCAGCCGCGGTGGCGCTGTCTGTGCTAAAGTTTTTGTGTATCCTGTTGGCAACTATAACACTTAACGATACACAATGGTGACCAAGCAACTTCCCCAAGCCATAAATTCCTGCAGTTTCCATTTCAAAGTTAGCAATACGGTGATTGCCAAATCTAAAATCTGTAAGCCTGTCAATTAAATGCGGGTTACTTAAACCGGCACGTAATACTCTGCCCTGCGGTCCATAAAACCCGGGACATGTTATGGTGATGCCCTGGTGAAAGCCATCCACAAAATGACGCAGCAGGCCAATAGAAGCACCGGCTACGTAAGGCTGTGCAAAGCGGTCGTGAAGTTGTGTTTGTGTAACGAAAGCATGCAGCAATTGCTTTTCTTCTTCGTTGTTGCTTGTTGTATAAAAATTAAGCAGGTTATCAATACCGATGGCATGAGAACTCGCTACAAAACTATCAACAGGTATATCAGGCTGCAAAGCTCCACAGGTGCCAATACGGATAACATTAAGCGTTTTAAGTGTAGGATTTATGGTGCGGTTTTCCAGGTCAATATTTACAAGTGCATCTAACTCTGTAATCACTATATCAATATTATCAGTGCCGATGCCGGTGCTTATAACCGATAATCGCTTACCGCCAAGGCGACCTGTATGTGTTACAAATTCGCGATGCTGGAAAACGTTTTCGATCTCGTCAAAATGTTTACTAACTTCTTTTACCCGTTCAGGATCACCAACGGTAATTATTGTATCGGCAATATCGGCAGGCTTAAGATTAAGATGATAAATAGCGCCACGATCATTTAATATTAATTCGCTTTCGGCTATACGGTGCATAAAATGCGTTAGAGAAAATGATTAAATATAGAGCACTATTGCATTAAATAAAAGCTAACATCAAATAGTAATTTAAAAAACTGTTAATGAGTTTTAGTTTATAAAATGTTTTCTATGTTGTTGCAAGGTGGCTGGATACATTGGAACCTCACGTTACTTAAAAGAAAATCCCCTGAGTGTTTTATCATCAGGGGATTTAATGCTATAAGAATTACTAATTCAAAGCTGAGCACCCATAAACTGAAAAACAAATTGCTCTACCCATGTTGACTCATCACCGGGGCTTCCACCATGTGTAAGACCATCTATGTGATAAGCACCCAGAAGCTGAACCTGGTATTCAGTGGAAAGACAATCATTTACTGAACCAAATTCAGACAGTGATCCTGCCGGCATTATTGCAGAAAGGGAACCTGTGCCCGCTGCGGAGGCGGTAAAAGAATTCTTGCTGCCATCGCCAGCCCCCAATGCACCAACGCCAATAAGATTTGCCAAAGTTGCCTCATAGCCCGGTGATTTAAAGGAAACAACCCAGATAGTGTACACCCCGTTCGGGATCAAACCACTCAAGTGGATAACCACATGCGTGCCTTTATTGATGCACTTGATGCTAGCATAACCTGACACTCTGTTGAATTCACCAAGGGTGATATGGTGACCATCCGGAGCCATCACAGCGGTATGCCCGGCTTTAGCAAAAAGTAGCGTGGCATCTCCAGTGGGTGGCATCATATCCGCATCTTGAACTACACAACAAGCCTGATTGTTATTAGGGTGCATAAGCTCAACGTTAAGGGGAGCAGCTTGATGGGCCGACATAGCAGATTGTTGATCCGACATAGCGGAGGATTTTCGGGAATTCAAAGCCGTATTCTCTTTTGTACAGGATGAAAGTGACAGGGCAATTGTCATCACTGCTATCATCATTAAAGTGTACATGAGCGAAGTGATTCTTTTCATTTTTTTTAGTTTTAATTTGTTTAATAAAAATGTTAAATAAAGAAGATGGTTGATTGAGTTATCGAATAAAATAGATTATTTGTTATTTAGTTGTTCTCCATTGCAAAATTTGATACAACAGAAAACATTACTTATTTTAAAGTTGTGAACCATAGACTGGAAAGAACATCTGTCCTACCCATATTTCTCCGGGACCAGCGCCGTGCGTTTGCTGATCAGGATGATATGCTGCAATCATATGCGACTCATATATGCTGCTGAGGCAGTTGCCAACAGTGCCAAAGCCACCCAAACTTCCTCCAGGCAACATAATAGAAATAGAAGCTGTACCATCGGCATCAGCTACGAAAGTATTATTGCTTCCGTCAGGTGCACCATAAGCCCCGGCTCCGGTACGATTGTTAAATGTTCCATCTGCGCCCGGAGTCTTGAAGGTGAATATCCACATTGTGTAAATGCCATTCGGAATCAAACCTGTCATATGAAAAACAGCATGTGTACCCATATTTACACACTTAAAATTTGCCCAGCCAATAACAGTACTGAATTCAGCAAGCGTAAGCTGATGGCCGTCTGGCGCCAGCATCGGAATATTATTCGTATAAAGAAGCGTAGAACCTGGCATGGTAGAACTTATCATTGCTCCGGATACAGTTGTTACCCGCAGATAGGCCTGCATCCCATCTATCTTAAGCGGCGCACCGCTTTTTTCTGAAGTATTAATGTTTTTTGCCGCCGTCAGCTCAGAAGTCTTGTCAGGACTTAAGGACTGGCTGTCCTTTTTGCAGGAAGAAAGTAACAAAGCAATTGTTACCAATGCTGTCATCATTACAGTAGACGGAAGCGAAATAATTCTTTTCATGTTTTTAAGTTTTAATTGATTTAAAAAAGATTGGTTGATGAATAATTAATGCACCACTTATTTATCATTACCATCCTCCTTTTTTTTAAATTTCCAGGTATTTGTAGTATAGAGTAAACGTTAATTTTAGTATTAATGAGCTACCAATTAAGCCGCTCTACGTTGGCTGCAATCAGTTGCCCGCAGATAAATCCGGCATCATTATCGAATGTGTAATGTATGCCTCCGTATAACCTGGAAAGCGCGGCTTCCTGTGCTGCTGAAGTAAAATTGCTAAATGAACGGGGAGAAAACCCGTCAGCCATTTTAGTACTGTCAATAAATGCAACATTGCTGCCGATATCGGCCGAAAATATACCTGCTGCAGCACCGGAAAAAGTTGAATGACCTGAAGTATAACTTGGGAACGGAGGTGTAGGGATATGTGTGGTAAATGTAGGATCGATATATGTTTGGATATAGGTAATGGGCCTCAGTAAATTCGTACGATATTTAGCCCGCCAGCAAACAATGCCTCCATCATTTAAGGCGATTCCCACTTTAGCTAGTAGAACAGAGGCTTCATTTAAATTAAGATGGTGATTGCGGATTAGTTGTAAAGTAATAGCAATGTTGTGCCCGGGAGGTGTGAAGGTATTACTTGCGTCAGCCCAATACAATGCTATTGTGTTTTGTTCAGCAGAAAGGTGTGAACTGGTAATATACACTTCAAGCGCTGCGTTATAAAAGGCAGAACCTGGCGTTGTAGAAAAAACCACAGGATTGGGAGGATCAATAGGGCCAATACCATTAGCAGTTAACATGACCCGGTTATTACCCCAATAAGGCAACATGGCTGGCAGGTAGGCTGGGGGGGTTGGTATCCATTTATCTATACCTGCAGGAGGAATATAATCAGAAGGAAAATTATGGAGATAAGCCTGGTGGCCACCATCAGTGAGCGACCATTTGAAAACAGCATTGGCAACGGCACGGCCGTAATCACGGGAACGATCCATGATTTTTTCATTGAAATGCTTTGCATATAAATTGTTATTTGCTAATTCCAGCGAATCAATTCTGCCCATGTTTGCCGCAGAAGCATTTTGAAAGAGGTCTTTAACGATTCTTGCAAGAGCGGCATTAGCCGTTATTGGTGCTATATAAGAATTACCATACATTCGTTGCGGGATCGAACTGAGCCCGTTTAGCTGGCCAACAAGTGAATGATGCTGAGGCCTTTCACCCACCAATGATTCATAGAGTGCTACACCTGTATATCCAAAACTGCGTGCTGCAATGGGCGGGGTATGGCCAGGCGTTTCTATAATCAGTTTCATCATAAGGCTATACCAGGATTGAGCTACATAGGAATCAAATCTTCCTGCATCTTTTTGTGTTTTTAGTTCTGAGGAAATATCTATTGCCCTTTGCTTTGGAATGATCTGATCTTGTTTACGGCATCCTGTTGCAATGAGAATTATCAGGCTGATAAACGGCATCAGTTTTTTCACTATATTTTGCATGGCAGTTAATTTATTTATTCATTTACAAAATCGAAACAAAATAAAATTGATAAACGCAAGGCATCAACTAAGATCCTATGTGCCTTTGCCGCCGAAATAAATTGTTAACTCAGGCTCGGTTGATCCCTAGAACCTCAGGTGACCTCTATAGGGAAAGTTTCCCGCTGCGATGTCGTCCTTGAAGTCTAGTCGCCCGGTGACACCGGCGAAAACACCGTCGCCGCTGCCCGCTACAATAGGATGTTGACAACGTCCAAAGATTTCAGCGCCTGAAGCGCCGCCGTTTTCGGCGCAATCCTCATACTTACCCTCGAATTTGTAAGCCGTCCGGAAAGAGCCGGCCTCTCCCTTGTACGTGCCAATGAAAAGTTCTCTCCCTTCTTCCCGGTAGGTCCCGCTCGGTGAGCATTCGAATTCGTCGATGAATGCATAGAGACAACCTTCAAGATCCCCAGTCATTTTGACGGCAAAGGCGGCACCCTGACCCAGAGGAGAGTTACATTCATCAGTTGTGGCCAAAAAGCCTACCCCCGATA
>JBDSRT010000124.1:0-5030 GCA_039929165.1 Ginsengibacter sp. | reverse complement strand
AATACTAAAACTTCACCCAAAAGATGTGGCAACTGTACTGTTTCCGCAAGGCAATATTGATATTGATACGAAGAAGGATTATGAAGATTTATTGCAAAACCAAAATCTTTGATGAATAAAATCTTGACTTTTTTCCTGGCGGTTTTTTGCTGCTGTGATGCAGTGGCACAAAAGAAAATTACCGTTGCTGTTGCTGCCAACATGCAATACACTATCGCCGCTTTGAAAAAGGAATTTAATAAAACGGATCGAACAGAAATTGTAGTTGTATTGGGATCTTCAGGTAAACTTACGCAACAGATCATGCAGAGTGCGCCGTTTCATATTTTTATTTCTGCTGATACCATATATCCGCAAAAGCTTGCTGATAAAGGGTTTGCGTTAGCAGTTCCAAAAGTATATGCTGAAGGATTATTGGTTTTGTGGACTGTAAAACCAAATTTGCAGCCGACGGTTGATCTTAAATTATTATTAAGAAATAATATTAGACACATAGCTTTAGCAAAGCCTGAAACGGCGCCTTATGGTGCAGCAGCGGAATTTATTTTGAAAAAATATAACTTGTACAAAAAGGTATTATCAAAAATAGTTACCGGTGAGAGCATTACACAAACCAGTCAATTCATCGCTACCCAGGCCGCTGACATTGGTTTTACCGCTAAGTCAATTGTTATTTCAGATGAAATGAAAGGCAAAGGAAAATATGTTGAACTGGATCCAAATGATTATCCACCGATAAGGCAGGCCGCAGTGCTTTTAGAACATGCAGCCCAAAACAATCAAGCTGAAGCAAAAAAATTTTACGACTTTTTATATTCTGCAAAAGCAAAAGCCATTTATAAAAAATTCGGGTATATTATAAATTAATATGGTTGAACTGGATCCGTTATGGCTCACGTTAAAGCTGGCATTTTTAACCACGCTGATATTATTTATTATCGCTATCCCGCTTGCTGCCTGGCTTTCACACAAAAAATCAGTTTTTAAAACTATCGTTGAGGTTATTGTCAGTATGCCCTTGGTATTGCCACCATCAGTCATAGGTTTTTATATGTTGCTTGCATTTAGTCCGGGTAATGCCCTTGGCGCCTTGCTTGAAAAATGGTTTGACTTGCGGCTCGTGTTTTCATTTCCAGGTCTGTTGATAGCTTCCGTGATTTACAGTCTTCCCTTCATGGTGCATCCAATTCAATCAGGTTTATTTTCATTGCCGCCGAGTTTAAAAGAAGCGTCCTACTCATTAGGTAAAACAAAACAACAAACGCTGTTCAGGGTTTTGCTGCCTAACGTAAAATCTTCCGTTCTTACCGGCCTTGTGCTTACGTTTGCTCATACTGTTGGGGAGTTTGGTGTGGTGTTGATGATTGGTGGAAACATTCCCGGAAAAACACGTACAGCATCTGTTGCGGTGTACGATGAAGTAGAAGCTTTTAATTATCAACATGCAAATATTTATGCGGCCATTTTACTTATACTGTCATTTGTCATTCTCTTGTTAATGTATCTATACAATCGGAAAATGGCGCAGGTAAAAATATTTTAGTTGTAGAATAAGGAAAAAAGTATGATCAATTTTGTCTTACAAAAAAACTTGCATACAGCTAATGGCAAAATGCATCTGCAGGTTGATCTTCAGATTGAAAGCGGAAGCTTTGTAAGTATTTATGGCTCATCAGGTGCAGGTAAAACATCAATTCTGCGTATGCTTGCCGGCTTTATGCAGCCAGGAAATGGCTTTATACAATTAAATGATGATACCTGGTTTGATAGTAAAAATCGTATCAATAAATCGCCACAGCAAAGAAGCATTGGTTTTGTATTCCAGGATTATGCTTTGTTCCCAAACATGACGGTTCAGGAGAACATTGCTTTTGGTCTGCGTAAAAATGATGATAAAAAAATAGTTAGCGAATTGCTTGAACTCACCGGCTTGAACAACTTTGCTTCAAGAAAAATTGATGCACTTTCAGGTGGACAAAAACAACGAGTGGCGCTGGCAAGAGCAATCGCAAAGAAGCCTTTATTGCTGTTATTAGATGAACCCTTATCTGCTATCGACAACATGATGAGAAGCCAGTTGCAAACAACTTTACTGGAGCTGCACCGCCACTTTACATTAACTACAATCCTTGTAAGTCATGATATGGATGAAATTGTAAAATTATCTGATGCTGTTATTCACCTGGAACATGGAAAAGTAGAACGAAACACAACACCAGCTTCATTTTTCATGCAAGCAAATGATACTTCAATGCTTACAGGAAAGGTGATTTCAATAGAAGACAACGGTAGCCGAACTCTTAATGTTGTCTTACTTAACAATCGTTTAATCAAGGTCAATTCAACCCGGGAGGATGTTAATTTTAAAGTTGGTGATAAGGTTGAGGTTGTTTATAACGATGCTGTGCCGCTAATTCGTAAATTGTGATTAAATGATCATAGATAATTTTAATAGAAAACATAACTATTTGCGTATATCCCTAACTGATAATTGCAACCTGCGTTGTTTCTATTGTATGCCGGAAGAAGATTATGATTTTACGCCTGCTTCACGACTGATGCAGTTAGATGAAATTCAGACATTGGCCAGGATTTTCGTAAACGAAGGCGTAACTAAAATAAGATTAACAGGCGGTGAACCCCTGGTAAGAAAAGATGCCGCAAAGATCATTACATCATTATCACAATTGCCGGTAGAGCTAACACTAACCACCAATGCTACTCGCCTGCACGACTTTGTTGAAGTGCTAAAACAATCGAATATTAAGTCAGTAAACGTTAGCCTGGATACGTTACAACCTGATAAATTTTTATTGGTAACCAGGCGTGATCTTTTCCACCAGGTAAGAAGCAATATCGAGTTGCTATTACATCATCATTTTAAAGTGAAGATTAATATGGTGGTGATGAAAGGCTTTAATGACAATGAGATCAATGATTTCATTGCCTGGACAATGCACAATCCTGTAGAAGTACGTTTTATAGAATTTATGCCTTTTAGTGGTAACCGCTGGACCGGTAACAAGGTGGTTTCAATGCATGATATTTTAGCAATTATTAATTCGGAGTATTCTTTTTTGCCTCTGCAGAATGATAAAAGTGATACGGCAAAACATTTTATGATTCCGGGACATGAAGGTTCATTTGCTATCATCAGCACAATGAGCTCGCCCTTTTGCAGTGGCTGTAACCGCATGCGCTTAACTGCTGATGGCAAGATGAAAAATTGTTTATTCTCAGATAGTGAAACTGACTTACTTACGGCCTTACGCAGCGGTGAAGATGTTGTAAAACTTATTCATGAAAACATCATGACGAAACAAAAAGAATTAGGCGGACAGTTTATTGCTGACGTTGATAAAGTTGATGCAAATACTATTGAAAACCGTAGCATGATTACAATTGGTGGCTAATGATATCAGTTGACGACGCAAAAAAAATAATTAAGGATAACATTGAAGTAATGCCTTCAATTAAAGTTCCTCTTGAAGATGCAGTTGGCTTCGTTTTGGCACAAGATGTTTTCTCAAAAATTGATTTCCCACCTTTTAATCAGTCAAACGTTGATGGTTATGCAATTGCCTTTGAAGATATTCATGAGAGATTAACAATAAGCGGTGAATCGGCTGCAGGCAATGCCGAAAGTTTTGAGTTACAACCCAAACAGGCCATGCGCATTTTTACCGGCGCACCCGTTCCGGCCAAGGCAGACACAGTAATAATGCAGGAAAAGGTTATGGTAGATGACAAGACCTTGCTTATTGAAGATAGAGCATTACAACAAGGTTCAAATTTTCGCAAAAAAGGAAAAGATATACAGCAAGGCGGACTTGCTTTGCAAAAGGATGACTGTTTATCAGCCGGCGCAATTGGGTTTTTAACGGCACTTGGATTAACTGAAGTATGTATTTATAAACAGCCTTCCATTAGCATCATTATCACCGGCAATGAATTGCAGCAGGCTGGCAAAGCTCTACAATATGGACAGGTTTATGAAGCCAATTCAAAAATGTTGCAAACGGCCTTAGGGCAATTGTTATTTAATGATGTTGAGATTTTACATGCCGCGGATGATTTAAATAGTTTGACCTCTATTCTAAGTGACGCATTACATAAGACAGATATGGTCCTGTTATGTGGTGGTGTAAGTGTTGGAGATTATGATTTTGTAGTAGAGGCTGCAACTGACTGTGGTGTACAAAAGTTATTTCATAAAATAAAACAGCGGCCCGGTAAGCCTTTATACTTCGGCAGGAAAAATAATAAAGTTGTTTTTGGTTTACCAGGTAATCCATCTTCCGTCTTGACATGTTTTTACGAGTATGTCGTTGAAGCTCTGATGCCGATGATTAGTAAAAAGAACGTGATCAAATCAGCGACGGCTTTGCTGGCAGAGGATTATAAAAAGCCCGTTGATCTTACAGTCTTTTTGAAAGGATTTTTACTGGACGATAGCTCAGTTATTCCGTTAGATGCGCAGGAATCTTATCGTTTAAGTTCTTATGCCAAAGCAAACTGTTTGATAAAATTAGAAGAAGGTAACATCGACTATAAAAAAGGTGACATGGTTGAAATACACATCTTACCGAATTGATTGTATGACTATAAAAGTATTTGGACAACTTGTTGATATTATTGGCAGCACTACATTTGAAATGAATGATGCGGTAGATACAGATGGACTTGTAAAAATCCTGGAATCAAAGTATCCCGTCTTAATTACTTCGAAGTATAAAATTGCCGTAAGTAGAAACCTTATTCAATCAAACACTGCACTGCAACAAGATGCAGAAGTTGCGCTATTGCCACCGTTTTCTGGAGGATAATGAATGAGCCAAAATCATATGAACGCTATCAACGCCAGATTCTTTTAAAAGAATTTGGGGTTGCTTCTCAGCAAAAATTATTGCAGGCAAAAGTGTTGGTAATCGGCGCCGGAGGCTTAGGGTGCCCCGTATTACAATATCTTACCGCGGCAGGTGTTGGCACAATTGGCATTGTTGATGATGACCTCGTTTCACTCACCAATT
>JBDSRT010000123.1:0-3720 GCA_039929165.1 Ginsengibacter sp. | reverse complement strand
AGTTTACCTGGATAAGTGGCTTTGATTTACTATAATTATTCTTTCACACCGTCAAAACAAAGCCATGCTGGTATCTATTGCTCCCGGACTGGATTAGCGTTGAGAACAGTTGGAAAAATTTTCCACTGAAGGGATATGGTCTGACCTTTCAGCTGGGAAAGAAAATCGTAATAAACTGTTTTTCGAATAAATATGAATTAGAACATGCCATTGATAACACAGCAAACGACGGATTTATCTAACATTACCGCATTGTATTCATCCTCTGTTACAGGTTGTGAAATTATTTAATAGCTCGAACGCATTATTTGTTGCGAGGCTCACATACTATTAACTGCCGGAATAAATAATTATCCCTATTCCAATCAAAAAAAAGAAAAACATTGCCGCAAGTAACCCATTTGTTTGCCTACCTGCACCTTTAAATTCTTTCCAAATAAATACCCCCCAAAGAGCTGCAACCAGCGTGGCCCCCTGACCCAAACCGTAAGAGATAGCAGGGCCGGCTTTACCTGCAGCAATTAAATTAAATGAATTACCCAAACCCCAGATCAGTCCTCCTAAAACACCTACCATATGTGTCTTAAAATTCCCTCTAAAATAATCGGCATAGCCAACAGCTGCGCCGGTTATAGGCTTTTTCATTAGAATCGTATTGAAAATAAAATTGCTTATGAATATTCCTGTAGAAAAAATGAATACAGCCGTATATGGCGTCATTTTTCCAGGAAGCGGGTTTCCAAAATTCTCAAGATCCATTGACGATGCAATGAAGCGATAAAAAAAAGACATAAGCACACCAGCAATCACAGAGAGAACAATCCCCTTCGATGTAACCTTGTTTTCACCTTCCGCTCTTTTTTTATAAGCAGCCGCATTTAGAAGTATAGCTATGATGACAAGAGCAACCCCCGCAAAAAGAAAGTACGGATTACCCTTTTGAGCGGCATTATAGTTAAGCAAAACACCAAGCACTAAAGCAATACCTATACCAACAGGAAAAGCTACGGACATACCGGCTACAGCAATAGCAGCCGAAAATAAAATGTTCGCTGCATTGAAAACAAAGCCGCCAATAAAGGCACTTAAAATATTTGGCGAATCGGCCTGCTTCAGGTCTTCAATAAAAGGTCGCCCATGCTCGCCGTTGCTCCCAAGTGTAAACGCACAAATGATAGAAAAAACTAAAATACCAATCACATAATCCCAATAAAACAATTCAAAGCGCCAGTTTTTTTCAGAGAGTTTTTGGGTGTTGGCCCATGAGCCCCAGCATACCATTGTAATAATGCAAAAAAGTACAGCTATTCCATACGATTCAACTATGAACATAAATGTTTTTTAGGTTTTGATGATACTGTAATTTATTTGATCCTCTACTTCTTTACGGAATGGTGCTGATGCCTGAGCTCCTAATTTTGTTACAGAAATGGCAGCGGCTGTATTTGCAAATACCACGGCATCCCGCAATTCTTTTCCTTCTGATAAAGCAACTGCTAAAGCTCCGTTAAATACATCACCTGCAGCAGTAGTATCAATTGCTTTAACCTGCATAGCTGGCACCAGAGAAAAACTTTTGTTATGGTATATCAAAGACCCTTTAGCACCGAGCGTGATGATCACCGTTTTAACGCCTTTGCCTGAAATGATTGTTGCTGCTTCCTTTGCCGCGTCAACATTTGTGATCACAATACCAGTAAGCATTTCTGCTTCTTTTTCGTTAGGTGTAATGATTGAGATTTTATTTAACAAGCTGTCAGGCAAAGCACATGCAGGTGCCGGATTTAAGATAAGCATAGTATCGGTAATTTCAGCAAGTCCTGCAACATACTCTACAGTTCCCAGTGGAATCTCTAATTGCATCAAAACTATAGAAGCGTGTTCTAATACTTTTTTAGCTTTAGTTACATCATCAATGTGTAATGTGCTATTTGCTCCCGGCGCAACTGCAATACTGTTTTCTCCCATATCATCAACAATAATTAACGCAATACCAGATTGACTCTTATTATCAACAGAAATATGAGTCGTGTCAATATCTTCCTTCTTATATAAATCAACAGATTGCTGGCCGAATATATCTGTACCAATCTTACTTATAAAAGTTACCTGCCCACCCAACCGTGCTGCTGCAACTGCCTGATTAGCACCTTTACCGCCCTGGTTCATAAAAAAAGTGCCTCCCAAAATTGTTTCTCCGGGTGCAGGGATGTGCCGGGCTTTAATGACCATATCAGTATTAGAACTACCAACAACAACAATGGATGGTTTCATAACCGCAATTTCAATTTAAGGTATAAGTTATGATGTGTAAATTATTTTTGCCAAGAAATATTACGTTAGCCTCGAATCAGTAGAAAGAGACACTTTACAAATTTCCCCTTAATATACTTTGTTCAAGGGTGATCAGTGGGGCTTAAATCTTCTCTTAACTTTTTATATAACCGGTTAGTGACGCTTGTTTGCATCAGTAAGCAAAGTCAATGCTTTAGCTACAAAAGGAAGTTAGGAAATGTCCAAAAAAATGTAGTTCACCAATAATTTAACTATAACAACGTTTAGTAACCGTATGCTGATAAATTATTATCAGCATTTAAATTAAAAAAGATGAAAAAATTATTTATGTGTTGGGCAGTAATTTCTGTTTTTGCAGCTTGTAAATCAAGAAATGTTGATACTACGGATGTAACCGGACTGGATACCACGTTACTTTATAAAAATAATGTGTATTCAGATACCGCATCTATCCAAGACAGAACGGTGGCCCCAAAACCTGCAAGGTCACAAACCAGTGCTCCTGTTGCCAGGCCAAGTACTAATACAGGAACACAGTCTCAAACCACACAAAAAAAAGAAGGCTGGAGCAATAGCACTAAGGGAGCTGTAATTGGTGGTGTTGGGGGCGCAGTTGTTGGTGCTGTTGTTAGCAAGAAGAAGGTGCAGGGTGCCGTAATTGGAGGCGCAGTAGGCGCAACCGGTGGTTATATTATTGGTCGAGCAAAAGATAAAAAAGAAGACAGGATTCAATAAAAACGATTTTGGTTTAGATATGCCCGGTTCAGGCCGGGCTTTTTTTTGGGCATACTACTTTTAAAAGCCATGAGGTGGCTATATTATGTTTTGCAACAGTCTAAATCCAATGATTGCGTTGCCATAAAGCTCTTATATTACTATCGATGGTAAGAAGCTAACCAAATAACTGTCTGATATGCCATGTAAGGCCGGCAAATATTAGGTGATTGAAAGAGGTAGCGACTTGCTCAGTAAATATATCAGCAGGTCGGATAAGGCCTAATTATCGGCAAAAGGTATTGTACACTAAAGTCTCGATTTCCATAGCTTGTAACTAATACGTTTGTTGATCTTTTTACCGTGAGCTACGTTTTTATAGCAGCTATAGAACAGTCCTAAGGATACTGCTATGCATAAGCAAAGGAGGCCGAACAGCATCAAATTAGTCATAATTAAAAATTGTAAAGATGGAACGCTTCTTTAAGGCCTTTATTTTATTATTTTATAGAAATGCTCATGTTTCGCAAGTTTAATTCTTGGGGTCACGAAAAATATTCAATACTGCTGATGGACTGAACGCCATTTTTTCATCAGAAAGTAAAGGCATTTAGAATTATTTCCTCAGCATTCAAGTACTCAACACATGCACAGATTGTTGATGATCCGCTAACTATTTTTGGAGACGTGTTGAGAAAGAAACCGGCAAAT
>JBDSRT010000122.1:0-2862 GCA_039929165.1 Ginsengibacter sp. | reverse complement strand
CGAGCATGCTCCAAACATTATCACTACTCAATCCCTGCCTGGTAGTATAATGGGTAAAAGAACGGCCATCATATTTACTTACACCTGCCTCCCATGTACTGATCCAAATGTTACCTGCCTTATCTTGTATCATTGGGAAAATATTATTGGTTTTAAGTCCTTGTAATACTTTAAATGAGTTTATTCCTGCAGGATTTTTATCTTTTATATAGGGGTCCTTGGCGTCCAACACTTCCGGAAGCCCGGTTAAAAATGATTTACCTGTAGCAGGTACTATTTTGGGTAGCTTAAAAGTATCGTTACCAGGCGTGCATATAACTGGTTTACCTGCTGATATTACTTTGGGGGTACCAGCTAATTGAACATTAGAATTCAGATGTACTATTTTAGGTTTTCCAGCGGTTTTACTTTGAACATTTTTAACAGGAATAACTTCGGGAGGTATTTCAATTACTCTTACTTCCGGGAGGTTGGTTTTTATAATTTTAGGTGCATAAGGATTTAAATTATCTAGAGGCTTGTTTTGTTGCTCACAAGCATTCAGCAACGATGAAAGAAAGATAATGATATAGATGATTTTTTCTTTCATTTAAGAAATCTAAAACCTGTTGTAAACAAGAATATCCTTCATAATTACGAAATAGAATTTCAACAGGTGAACGGTATTCATTTTAACCGGAGGGTAGCAAATCTAAACCGGGCAAACCCCCGCTATTGTAATTACTTGTTTCATCCTGTTCATACCCTAAAATTATTCATCCATTTTCAGGTTGCCAATATTTTTAGTCGTCTTTCAAATCATGGATGTATGTAAACTATTTTTTGTAGGTTATTATAAGTGACGACATTGAGCCAAATATGCTCGTTCGCCGGTAGTTGCCTGTAATAACTGAGTATTTGGAACTTACTGAAATGAAGAATAAGCCTTTAATTTGTATAGCATTAGTACAAACAAAAATGCCAGAACCCGTTTCCGATTTCTGGCCTGAACCTAGCTAATAAATTGTTTAGGCTCTTTGTTTAGCTAAAGGTTTTTTCTTTACCTTTTTTAAGGCGCCTTCTATCGCTTTTCTCATTTCTTCAAAAGTAATTTTACCTGTATATTCTTCATCGTTAATAAAGAAAGTAGGCACCTTTTTTACACCGCGGTCAATGCCTTCCACCAAATCATTCATTACATACGAGCCATACATTGAATCAACTAATTGATTCAAAAAAAGTTTATTATTAACGCCAGCTTCTTTCGAATAAATTTTAAGGCTGGTAGTGCCAAGTTGCCGGCGGTTTTGGAATAAGATATTATGCATTTCCCAAAACTTACCTTCCTGCGAAGCCCCAACAGAAGCTTCGCCTGCCTTCATAGAGCGTTGATGAATTTTCGTTTGCGGGAAATGCCTGAAATTAAATTTCATCTTGTCCTCAAACTCAGCCATTAACTTTTTTACAACTTCGTTTGCTTTTGCACAGTCTTCATTCTCGTATTCACCAAATTCAACCAGCGTAACGGGAGCATTTACATTTCCCACAAAAATATCTTTTGGAAGTATAACTTCTATTACTTCCTTCGGTCTCATTGCCATATTATATCCTCCTCTAAGGTTTTTTTAATTTTTATACTTTTGACACCATTTCGCTTTCATTTCTAAACACCACAGTTCCATCAAACACATCAACCAAAACAGGCCTGGTTTTGTCTATATTATCAGCCAGAAGCTTTTTACTTAATTGGTTAACAACCTGTTTTTGGATTAGCCTTTTTAATGGTCTTGCTCCAAATTGCGGATCAAATCCGTTTTCAGCGAGGTAATCTATTGCATAATCGCTGAATTTAAGGACAATACCATTGACAAACAGCAATTTTTTTAAATTGTTTAACTGAATTTCAATAATCTGCCTAATTTCCTTTCTCATAAGAGGTTGGAACATAATCACTTCATCAATCCTATTCAAAAATTCAGGCCTTATGGTTTGTCGCAGCAAATTAAGTACTTCTAACCGCGTTTGTTCTACAATTTCCTCTTTATTTTTTTCCGTTACATTTTCAAAATTGCCTTGGATGATGTGACTGCCCATGTTACTGGTCATAATAATAATCGTATTCTTGAAATTCACTACTCTGCCTTTATTATCAGTCAACCGCCCGTCATCTAATACCTGCAACAGTATATTAAAAACGTCAGGATGCGCTTTCTCAATTTCATCCAGCAAGATGACACTATAAGGTTTGCGTCGTACGGCCTCCGTTAATTGTCCGCCTTCTTCATAACCAATATATCCCGGAGGAGCGCCTATAAGCCTGCTGACAGTATGTTTTTCCTGGTATTCACTCATGTCAATCCTCGTCATCATACTATCATCATCAAATAAATAATTTGCAAGGGCTTTTGCAAGTTCTGTTTTACCAACACCTGTTGTACCTAAAAAAATGAATGACCCAATCGGTTTTTTAGCATCCTGTAATCCAGCCCTGCTTCTCCGGATAGCATCGGCAACTGCCTCAATAGCCTCATCCTGGCCAATAACTCTATCGTGTAGTTCTTCTTCAAGATTAAGCAATTTTTCACGTTCGCTTTGCAGCATCTTAGTTATTGGAATGCCGGTTGCTTTTGCAACACTTTCAGCAATATCTTCTGCATCAACTTCTTCTTTTAATAAACGTTTTTCACTAATATCCTCCAGCTGGGCTGAAAAGTTTTTAATTGCATTTTCCTGTTCCTGCAGTTTGCTATATCTAATTTCTGCCACTCTACCGTAATCACCTTCACGTTCAGCTTTTTCGGCCGATGTTTTTAAATTTTCAATTTCAGCTTTAGCATTTTGAAGCTTTTCTACAATCTCTTTTTCTTTTTGCCACTTTGCTTT
>JBDSRT010000121.1:0-13693 GCA_039929165.1 Ginsengibacter sp. | reverse complement strand
ACTTTTCTTTTACGTATCCAGAAAGTAAGGTTCCAATCCACATCCCAATACCATAAGTGGCCATGGTAATCATACCTTGTGCCTGGCTTTGAATATTAAGACCGGCTTTGCTGTCAGTATAAATTTGCCCCGTTACAAAAAAGAAATCAAAGCAAATACCATGTAAAATAATCCCGGCGAAAAGCATCCACAAACCTGCGTCAGCATCGCCATAGCCAAACAAAAGGAAACGTGCTGTCCACGCAATCATCCCAATAGCAATCATCCATTTTACGCCCAACTTTCTAAAGAAAAAGGGGATAAGCAGAATGAAAAATGCTTCAGAAAATTGACCGAAAGTCATGTTGCTTGTGGCGTTCTTCATTCCGACATCAGTTAAAAATAAATTTGTGAAGCTGTAATAAAAAGATAAAGGAATACAGATAAGGATAGAAGCAATAAAAAATATAGTAAATGAAGAATCCTTGAATAAAACAAAAGCGTCGGCACCGAGTATTTGTTTAACAGTAGCCTTTGTGCCTTTCGCTTTAGGTGGGGTATCAGGCAGAAAAAAGCTAAATAGTGCCAAAACCAATGACGCAACAGCTGCGATTTTAAAAGTAAATGCCAGGTCTTCAGTTTTAATCTGAAAAATTTTATCAATTGTCCAACCTGTAGCAATCCATCCTAAAGTACCCAAAACTCTAATCGAGGCAAATTCCCTGGTTGTGTCTTTCATCTGGCGAAAGGCTATTGAGTTAGCCAGGGCTAAGGTTGGAGCATAGAGTAGTGAATATAAAAGCAAAACCCAATAAAATGAATTAGGATTTGCAATAGTTGTAATATAGTAGAGTAATAAACCTCCGAATAAATGAAGTATCCCTAAAACTTTTTGAGCGGAAAAAAATCTATCTGCAATCATCCCTATAAAGAATGGAGAAATAATTGTGGCAACAGCCATAGCACTGTAAGCTGCACCAATTTGGATACCTGTTGCGTGCAATACTTTATCCAGATAAGTACCCATGGTTACATACCACGCTCCCCAGATGAAAAAATTTAGAAACATCATCAAGGAAAGCTGAATGCGGGTAGCAATTTTCATTACAATCGTAGTGTTGACTCTAAAGGAATATGATCTTTGTAAATGTAAGAACGTAAGGTGATATATCCATTAAATTCTTATTAGTAAAACAACTCCATAAATTATGCGGTTATGTCAATAACTCCACTGAAATGTTGGAGCTCCGGACAGCCAAATCATTAATGTACCGCCATTGTCATTTGTTCTTCCGTTACCGTTTTTGAATTTTTTTGCCACAGGAAAAATATGATAAACAGTACAATTAAAATGGCAGGAAAGGTCATCATATTCCGTAGCGCATGCTGGCCTGTAGCCAATTCCAGGGCGTTTCCGGTAAGCCCGTTGGCTGAGTTTGTTGTTCTTGCATTATCAATCCATCCGCCGATAATAGGTTGGAAGATAGCGGTAGAAAACATTCCAATTCCACCAACAATGGACATACCCAGGGCACTGCTTCGTGGAACTCTTTGCGCAACAGACCCAATCATAACAGGCCAGAAATAACACACGCCCATTGCAAAGACTATAGCTGCTATATATGCCATAGGCCCGGTTACTGTACTAAACATATAAATACCGAGGGTGGCTAATATAGCACCAATCAATAGTGTGCCTGTTTGACCCAATTTACCAACAACCGGTCCTGCAAAAAATCTTCCGAACGCCATCAGCCCGGCTGTAAGTGCCAACACTATCATTGGTTCAGCTCCACTGCTGCTTAAAACAACACTAACCCATTGCCCGGGGCCAAATTCTGAAATAGCCGTGAGAGCCATGCAAAAGAATAAGAATATATAAACGGGGCTCAACATTGCTTTGAAATTCGCAGCAAGAGAGTTTGCCTCTTCTGATTGTGGTTTTGGGAATGTTTTGCCGAAAAATAAAACAGCATAAATAACGGTTGGAATCATTGTGACCCACATTTGTGCTTCCCAACCCAACCCCATACGGGTCATGATAAAGGAAATAATTGATCCCACAAGTATTCCACCCGGAAACCACATGTGGAACCTGCCCAGCATCTTTTGCATTTTAACGCCGGAATACATATCAGCGATCATAGGATTACACGCAGCTTCTGTGCAGCCATTACCAATACCGATAAAAAGAGTTGAAATAAGTAAGGTTGTATAACCGCCGGCAAATATGGTTAATAAAATACCTAGTGTGTGGCATACGAAGGCCACCATCATAATATTTTTTGGACCAAACGTATGATAAACCAATCCTCCTATAATCATCGCAATCGGAAACCCTAAAAACCACATCGAATTAATGAACCCAAGTTGTTCAGCAGATAAATTGAAGGCTTCACCTAGTTGTGGGAGAATACCGGCACGGATAGAAAAGGTAAAGGCTGTAGTGATTAACGCAAAGCAACTTCCGTTAAACAGGGCGCTTTTATTAACATTTTCGTTCATTAGATTTAAGTTTATAAGATTTAAATATAGAGTTATAAAGTTTATGAGAAAGCAACTTACGGACTACTTCAAATTATAAGTATTAATAGTCTGCAATAAATTAAAGTTTCAGGTTTGATTTTCAACGAAAGAAGTAATTAAAGGAATGAAATAGTTAACCCTAAGATTATACTGATTAATGAAATTCATACAAGCAATAGTTTCGTTAGATATGTAAAGTTTAAATTTAGGTATTTAAAAATTTGACTGCTATTTTAAATTTTATTCCAGGCAATAATTTTTTCTAAAAATAAATTCCTGTAATATTAAATATTTTTTAAGCACTTCCTTTAAATAAATATTAATGAAAAGAAAACTAAGAATGGGCATGGTTGGCGGCGGTAAAGATGCCTTTATAGGCGCTATACATAGGTTAGCAGCTAACATGGATGGCTTAATAGAACTTAGTTGTGGCGCATTAAGCATCAACCCTGATATAGCCAAAGATTCGGCAAAAGATTTATTTCTTCCTGAAGACAGAACGTACTTGACCTTTGATGAAATGATATCGAAGGAGAGCAAATTGCCTGCTGATAAACGTATTGATTTTGTAACGATCGTTACGCCAAATTTTGCACATTTTGCCCCTGCAATGATGGCTCTGGAAAACGGCTTTAATGTAGTAATTGAGAAGCCAATAACTTTTACTTTGGATGAAGCCAGGCAGTTAAAAAAGAAGGTTGAAGAAACAGGCTTGCAGCTTTGCCTTACACATACTTACTCCGGTTACCCCATGGTAAAACAGGCAAAGGCTATGATAAAAAATGGGGATCTTGGAAAAATAAGAAAGATAATTGTTGAATATCCGCAGGGCTGGTTGAGTAAATTGTCTGAAAGAGAAGGTAATGCTCAAGCTGCCTGGAGAACTGATCCAAAAAAATCAGGTAAGGCGGGTTGCATGGGAGATATTGGCACACATGCCGCACATTTAGCTGAATATACATCAGGACTTAAGATTACAAAAATTTGTGCTGATCTTAATATAATGGTTAAAGGACGTGCCCTGGATGATGATGGCAATGTACTGTTGAAGTTTGAAGATGATGCAGCAGGCGTACTTATTGCCTCGCAGGTTGCGGCCGGTGAAGAGAATGCTTTAAAAATTCGTTTATATGGTGAAAAAGGTGGACTTGAATGGGCGCAACAGGAACCAAATACTTTATTAGTTAAATGGCTGGATGAACCAACGCAGATATTTAGGGCGGGTGGTAACAATGGTAAATACTTAAGCTCGTTTGCAACACATAATTGTAGAACACCCGCCGGTCACCCTGAAGGGTATCTTGAAGCATTTGCGAACATTTATCGCAATTTTGCATTAACATTATTAGCCGGATTAGAAGGAACCACTCCAACAAAAGAAATGTTGGATTTTCCTTCTGTTGATGAAGGCATAAGAGGCATGGCATTCATAGATAATGTGGTAACTTCCGCAGGTTCATCTGAAAAATGGATAGAACATCACGTGTAAATTTTAAATATAACGATGCAAACTATAAAGGGTCCAGGCATTTTTTTAGCACAGTTTGCCGGAGATGATGCGCCTTTTAATTCTCTGGAATCAATAGCCAAATGGGCAAAAAGCCTTGGCTATATTGGAATACAAATCCCAACCTGGGATAGTCGTTTAATAGATTTAGAAAAAGCTGCAGAAAGTAAAACCTATGCTGACGAAGTTAGCGGCATTGTTAAAGATGCTGGCTTGGAAATAACTGAATTATCCAGTCATTTGCAAGGCCAACTTGTCGCGGTGAACCCGGCCTATGATACAATGTTTGATGGTTTTGCGCCTGAGAACATGCGCAATAATCCCAGGGCACGAACAGAATGGGCAGTACAACAATTAAAATACGCAGCCAAAGCTTCGCAAAATTTTGGCCTTAATGCTCATGCAACTTTTAGCGGCGCATTATTGTGGCATACTATGTACCCGTGGCCTCAACGACCTGCCGGTTTAGTAGAAAGCGGTTTCACTGAGTTAGCAAATAGATGGTTGCCTATATTAAATGTATTTGATGAACATGGTGTTGACCTGTGTTATGAAATACATCCGGGTGAAGATCTTCATGATGGGGAAACGTATGAACTGTTTTTGAAACACGTAAATAATCATCCGAGAGCTTGCCTCTTATACGATCCCTCTCATTTTTTGTTGCAGTGCCTGGATTATCTTACTTATATAGATTATTATCATGAGCGTATAAAAATGTTTCATGTAAAAGATGCTGAATTTAATCCTACAGGTAAGCAAGGTGTTTACGGCGGTTATCAAGGTTGGGTGCAACGGGCTGGCAGGTTTAGGTCGCTGGGCGATGGCCAGGTTGATTTTAAATCGATTTTCAGCAAGCTTGCTCAATACGATTATAAGGGCTGGGCGGTGCTGGAATGGGAGTGTGCTTTAAAACATCCGGAAGATGGTGCAAAGGAAGGATCTGAATTTATAAAGAATCATATTATACGGGTAACTGAAAAAGCATTTGATGATTTTGCCGCAACCGGCATTGATGATGCTTTCAACAGATCTGTATTAGGCATTTAATTTGTTAAATAATTAAAAACAAAAAATCATGAAAAATATCGGGATGGCCTTATGTACTGTTATCATCTTAGCCAGTTGCGGTGGTGATGATAAAACAAAAAATGATTCTGCAACAACTGATACAATAGCTAACGCTTCTGCGCCTGTGGAACCGGCAGCAGATCCTGAAGTTGCAAAAGGTCTTGATCTGGCAGCGAAAAGTGACTGTTTCACCTGTCATAAATTAAATGAAACCTCAATAGGGCCATCTTACGCCGCTGTTGCAGCTAAATATAAAAGCCAGATGCCTGCAATTGCAGACACTCTTGTTAGTAAGATTATTAAAGGTGGTTCGGGGAATTGGGGTGCCGCAGTAATGACTGCACATCCAATGCTTTCGAAAGAAGATGCTAAGTCAATTGTTACATACGTAATGTCAATACAATAAAAAACTATGAAAAATTTACTTGCTGCGGGCATTGCTCTTTTTTTAATGAGCTGTTCGTCTACAAAAAATTCATCGTCCATGACCTCTCAGGCTGATAATACACTTTCAGAAAAAGAAACAAAAGAAGGCTGGCAACTGTTATTTGATGGCTCCTCAGTTAGCAATTGGCATTCCTACGGTAAACCTGCTGCCGGAAAATCCTGGGTTGTTGCTGATAATTCGATTTATTTAGACACGACGGCAAAAAACGACTGGCAAACTTCGGAAGGCGGTGATATTTTAACGGCTGAAGAGTATGGCAACTTTCACTTAAAGCTGGATTGGAAAATTGCAAAGGATGGAAACAGCGGTGTTATGTTTTATATCAAAGAAGATTCTGTAAAATATCAATATCCATGGTATACAGGCCCTGAAATGCAGGTGCTTGATAATAATGGTCATCCTGATGCCAAAATTGTGAAACACAGAGCCGGAGATTTATATGATCTTATAGTATCGAAAGAAACTGTAAAACCTGCGGGTGAATGGAATCACGCAGAAGTTATTGCTGATAAAGGGAGCCTTAAGTTCTACCTCAATGGAGAAAATACCCTAACTACAACCATGTGGGATGATAATTGGAAAACACTGGTTGCTGGCAGCAAATTCAAAGAACGCTCTGACTTTGGTTCATTCAAAGAAGGTAAGATAGCTTTACAGGATCACGGCAATGCCGTATGGTTTAAGAATATTAAGATAAAAAAGTTATAACGAACATCTTTTTTACTCTTAGCCTTGTAGATTATTTTGGCTAAGCTCAGTCGGGGAAGATTGCACCATATGATCTACCTTTTTAATATTGAACTTTTCGATCTTTTGTAATATCCATAAAGACAGTAGGAGCCACATACAACCTACACAAAAGCCTGCTAATACATCGCTGGCGTAATGCACTCTTAAATACACCCGGCTGAGGCCGATAATAAATATTAAAAGCCCGAGAGAAATAGATAGAGTTAGGCGTAACCATTTTGTTTTTACATTTTTCCAAACCAGGTAAATTAGAAGGCCATAAAATGTAAAACTTATCATGGCGTGACCGCTTGGAAAACTATAACCTTTTGCTGCAACCAGCAAAGGCGTTAAAGGTCTATCTCTTCTAAAAATAAATTTTAAAGTAAACATTACCAATAGGCTGCTTAAAGCAATAGAAGGTACATTAATAGAATACCATCGGTGCTTCCTCACAAATAAAAAGTAAGCACTTAAAATTAGAATGGCAGGTATTAAAAAAGAATGCGTTCCTAAAAACGTAAAGAACTGCATAAAGCCTGTGTTCTTTCTGCTGACATGAGTAGATAACAATGAAAATACTTTTTGATCAAAAGATGTTCTGTTATCTCCAAATATCATCCAGGCAATAAAAATAAATATCGAAAGTGCCGCAGAAAAGGCGATAAAAAGTATAAGTATCTCGATAGATAATAAAGTAAGGGCCGCATAAAGCCTGGATATTTTTTTTGTGAGAAACCGGAACATCATTAAAGATAATATTTGTCTACACTGTATTTACATGGCTAACTACAAAATTGCAAAACAGGGCAAACGCTGAAGTACTTGTGATGCACTCGCAATTATCTTTGTAAAATAAGTTGCGCAAGTTTGTCTAAGATTCTTTCTTCCCCTATTGAATATTTGAAAGGCGTTGGGCCGGCCAAAGCAGAACTTATAAAAAAAGAGTTAGGCATTTTTACATTTGGTGATTTGCTCGAACTGTTTCCTTACAGGCATATTGATAGAACTCAAATCACAAAAATAAAAGACATTGATTACAAAACCGACTTTGTACAGGTTGCGGGAAAGATCACACAGCTTGAGCAGTTAGGAGATAAAAGAAGCAAACGCCTGGTAGCGTACTTACACGATGGTACCGGTGAAATAGAGTTGGTTTGGTTCCAGGGAATTGCATGGATAGAGAAAAGTTTAAGTATTGGCGCCAGTTACCTTGTTTACGGAAAGGCAGGGTTTTTTAACAACCAACCACAGATTACTCATCCGGAAACTGAGTTGATCACTTCGGAAAAAACTTCTTCATCAAAGAATGTACTTGAACCAATTTACCCAAGCACAGAAAAGCTAAGAGTAAGAGGACTTGGCGGTAAACAACTAGCATCGCTTACAAATCATTTGTTTACCCTATTAAGCGAAAAAGATCTTGCTGAAAATTTACCTGATGACGTAGTAAATAAATATGCTTTGGTGCCAAGGTACAAGGCCTTATGTACTATTCATTTTCCAGCTAATGTAGATGAACATAAGTCAGCTGTAAGGCGTTTAAAATTTGAAGAGCTATTTATTGCACAGCTTAGGCTGGGTTTGATAAGATTTGGCAGGCATAGCTTTTCCAGGGGTTCAATATTCGATAAAGTAGGTGATCTATTCACAGATTTCTATCAAAACCACATGCCTTATGAACTAACAGGTGCCCAAAAAAAAGTGCTTAAGGAAATACGAAAGGATACCGGAAGTGGTAAACAGATGAACCGCCTTTTGCAAGGTGACGTAGGCAGCGGTAAAACCATGGTGGCTTTATTATGTATGTTGATTGCCGCAGGTAATGGTTACCAAAGCTGTTTAATGGCGCCAACAGAAATACTTGCCAGGCAGCACCTCGCCTCAATCTCAGCACTTTTAAAACCAATTAAAATCACCGTTGCATTACTAACCGGATCAACAGCGAACAAGGCGAAAAAAGAAATACTTGGAGCATGTTTAAGAGGTGAAATTGATATACTTATTGGGACACATGCCATAATAGAAGAGACGGTTCAATTCAAAAATTTAGCCCTTGCTATAGCAGACGAGCAACACAGGTTTGGCGTAGCGCAACGTGCAAAGCTTTGGAAGAAAAATTCGGTTCCGCCTCATATTCTTGTAATGACGGCAACACCTATACCAAGAACACTTGCTCTTACAGCTTACGGTGATCTTGACTATAGTATTATGGATGAATTACCACCGGGACGCCATCCGGTGAAGACCGTGCATCGTTTTGAAAATGCCAGGCCGCAGGTTATGGATTTTATAAGAGAGGAAATTTCTAAAGGCAGACAAGCTTACATTATTTATCCATTGATTGAAGAATCAGAGAAGTTAGATTATGAAAACCTTACTAAAGGCTACGAAGAGGTCAAAGCTTTTTTCCCTGAACCTAAATATTGGATAAGTATGGTTCATGGCCGGCAGAAATCAGTTTTAAAAGACAGCAACATGCAAAAATTTGTTACCGGCGATACAAATATTATGGTGTCCACAACAGTGATTGAAGTTGGCGTTAATGTGCCTAACGCCACAGTTATGGTAATTGAAAGTGTTGAAAAATTCGGTCTGCCTCAATTACACCAGTTGCGTGGCAGAGTAGGTAGGGGCGGTGAAAAAAGCTATTGCGTTTTACTTACGGGTAAAAAGTTATCGGCTGATGCAAGACAACGTATAAAAATAATGTGCGAAACAAATGACGGCTTTAAAATAGCAGAGAAAGATTTAGAGATTCGCGGACCAGGTGAAATAGGAGGTACAAAGCAAAGTGGCCTGTTAGGGTTCAAGCTTGCTAATATTGTTGAAGACCGTGCCATGCTCGAAGTGGCAAGAACGGTTGCAGAACAAATCATTGAATTGGATGCTGAATTGACTTTACCCAAACATTTAATGCTTAAGCAATTTCTTCAGTCACAAAAAGGTCATACAGCCTGGAGTAAAATTTCCTAAATAAACTTTCTATTTTTCTTTCTGTTAATTAGATATTAAAAACTTAATCTAATAATATTATTACTCAACCTTTAAAGCTATTCTATCGTAAATTCATGTTTAGATCATCTGTTTCATTTCCTTATTGCATTTAACCAGAAATAGTATCCGTTTAATGTTTAAACATAACATTGCTTTACGTTCTTTTATTACAACTGCAGTTTTGCTGGTGACATATTCTGTTTTTGCACAAATAGAATTCATTGAAAACAAGGGCCAGTGGGATAAGAATATAAAATTCATGAGCAACGCAGGTAATGGTGCTTTTTACCTGCAGTCAAAAGGGTTTACAGTTGTTCAGCATGACCAAAAAGATCTGGCACTTTTAATGAACAAAGTACATCAGAATCGTGCACTTCAACGGGTAACACCTAATAAAGGTTCTCTTAAGTCTCATGCGTATAATGTAGAATTTATTAATGCCAACCCTTCACCTCAAATCATTCCTGATAAAGCATCGTCTTCATTCAATAATTATTTTATAGGTAATGATAAATCAAAGTGGGCAAGTAACTGTAAAACTTATGGAGCAGTAATTTATAAAGATGTGTATCCGGGTATTGACGTAAGATATTATAATGATGCAGGTGGCCGGTTGAAGTATGATATAATTGCACAACCCGGCGCTGATATTTCAAAAATTGCTCTGCGCTATAAAGGTGTTGATGGTTTAAAAGTAAAAAATAAAGAACTATTGATCAGTACAAGTGTTGGCGAAAACAAGGAGTTGTATCCCTACACTTACCAGGTTATCAATAATGAACGAAAAGAAGTGGAAGCTAATTATGTGGTTGATGGCGATATTGTAAAGTTTAAAGTAAAAGGGTATTCGCCCGGAAGCACTTTAGTTATTGATCCTACACAAATCTTTTTTTCATATACTGGGAGTAAGGCAGACAATTGGGGGTTTACTGCAACTTATGGTCCTGATGGGAGTTTTTTTTCAGGAGGTATTGTTTTTTCAACGGGATACCCTACGTCACCCGGCGCTTATCAGGAGGCTTATAATGCGGGCGAATTTGACATTGCGATTATGAAGCTTAACCCAACAGGTAGTGATAGGATTTACGCCACTTATATTGGTGGTAGCGGCGAAGAGCAACCTCATAGTCTTATTGCTGATAGACAAGGTAATTTGATAATTGCCGGAAGAACCAATTCCGGTGATTCCTATCCTACAACCACGGCAACGTATGGTGACGGCGGGAACTGGGATATAATCGTTACAAAACTTAATGCTACAGGAAGTGCACTAATAGGTTCAATGAGAATAGGTGGGACGGCAGATGATGGTGTCAACATCAAAGATCATGAAGCTACGCAGGGTACCGCTTCTTTAAATAGAAATTATGGCGATGACGCACGCAGCGAGGTATTATTGGATGGTGCCGAAAATATATATGTCGCCTCAAGTACAGTGTCTGATGATTTTAAAACATCACCTGGTGTTTTTCAACCAACGCATAGTGGTAACCAGGATGCTGTAGTTTTAAAACTTAATTCTTCTGCAAATAATATTCTCTTTAGCACCTACATGGGAGGTTCTAGAAATGATGCGGCTTATGTATTGGCCTTGGGAAATACCGGCAATATATATGTTGCCGGTGGAACTGAGAGCAGTGACTTTAAAGGTATTTCTGCTGCCGGGGTTATTTCATCTACTTATGCCTCCGACCCTTCAAGCCAAAAACCAAATCCATGTGACGGGTATGTCCTTGAATTAACGCCTAATGGTGCAAGCGCTGTAAGGGGCACATATCTCGGTACCCCATCGGCTGATCAGGTTTATGGTATACAAGCGGATAAGTTTGGCAGCATTTACGTTATGGGCACTACCGAAGGTGACTGGACCGTACTAAATGCAGCTTTTGTAAACGCAGGTGCCAAGCAGTTTATTTGTAAAATTCAGCCTGATCTTAGTGCTTATGTATATTCAACCACATTTGGCTCCGGGTCTACCTTCCCTAATATATCTCCTACTGCTTTTTTAGTTGACAGGTGCGAGAATGTTTATGTATCCGGATGGGGCGGTAAAGCTAATGCCCTGGAGGGCTACGCCTCTGGAAATACTATTGGCATGCCAGTAACTGCAGATGCTATTAAAAATCAAACAGATCCTTCCGGTAGTGATTTTTATTTTTTCGTCCTAAAAAAAGATGCTGCTTCGCAATTGTATGGAACTTTTTTTGGACAGCTAGATCCTGTAAATGGTGGTACTCCTGAAACCTTTGGCGATCATGTTGATGGCGGTACTAGCCGTTTTGATAAAAACGGTGTAATATATCAGGCTATGTGCGCTAACTGTAACAAGACAGTAAATTTTCTTGGTACTCCTGGCTCATGGTCAACAAGTAACCAGGCAGCATCAGGTGGCAGGTGTAACCTTGGCATGCTGAAAATTGAAATGAATTTTGCAGGTGTCGCAGCTTCCCCGGTTGCATCAATTGATGGTATGAAATACGACACGGTTGGTTGTGCGCCATTACTCGTAGATTTTAGCGATTCATTACTTAGAGGCAAAAGTTATGTTTGGGATTTTGGAGATGGTTCACCCCAGTATGTTTCCACATCTCCCAATGTGTCACATCTATATAACACCGTTGGTAAGTATCGGGTAATGCAGGTAGCTATAGATAGCGCAACCTGTAACATTGCTGATACGGCCTATGTAACTATTACTGCAGGTAACAATAAAGCAAATCTTGCCTTTGTGGCTAATAAATTAGAGCCATGTACTAATTTGAGTTATAGATTTGATAACACGTCAACGGCTATAAATAGTTCATTTAGTGCTCAAAGCTTTACCTGGGATTTTGGTGATGGTTCGGCTCCTTTAGTTGCGGGTACGGAGCCAGTAAATCATACATATGCTGGTGCGGGTACTTACATCGTAAGGCTATTATTCACTGATTCTTTATTTTGCAACTCTCCTGACGACACGGCAAAAACTATACGGCTTTCACCGCAGGTAAAGGCTGCATTTGTTACACCGCCTTCAGGCTGTATTCCGTACACGGCGGTGTTTCAAAACACATCGCTGGGTGGGCTGAATTTTTTATGGAATTTCGGTGATGGTACAACATCTACGGATGATAATCCAACACATGACTACCTAAGACCAGGCACTTACAGGGTTTCGCTTATAGCCTTTGATTCAACATCGTGTAACAAAATTGATTCAACGTTTATAAATATCTCAGTTCAAAACGTGCCTACTGCAGCATTTAGTTTTACGCCTACGCTGCCGCAAGAAAATACATTCACTGTGTTCACTAATCAATCAACAGGAGCAATCAATTATTTGTGGAATTTTGGCGATGGGGATTCATCAAAGGATGCTAGTCCGCGGCATATCTTTCCTGAAACAGGTACTTATACTGTTTGTCTTATCGCAGAAAATGAGGCTGGATGTACAGATACTATTTGCCAGCCTGTTCAATCTTTAATTAATCCGTTATCAGATGTGCCTTCTGCCTTTACGCCAGGTAAGTTTGGCGTAAATAGTGTGGTAGGGGTAAGAGGGTTTGGCATAAAAACAATGAACTGGAAAATTTATAATAGATGGGGACAATTGATATTTCAATCTACCTCGCCAAAATCCGGTTGGGATGGCACGTTTAAAGGAAAGCTTCAGCCAATGGATGTTTATACTTATACCTTAGATGTAATTTTTTCTGATGGTAAAAAGCTTAGAAAAACAGGTGATATAACTTTAATAAAATAACCAGGTAGGAGTTTAGTAATGAGAGTTTTTAAGCACATATCTCTATTAACGCTTGCAGGTTTGCTGATTTCAGCAAAAGCCTATAACCAGGATCTGCACTTTTCGCAATTCTTCAATTCTCCACTAACTACTAACCCGGCAAATACGGGTTTTATTCCCGACGCAGACTATCGCCTGGGAGCAAATTATCGCAACCAGTATTCCAATATACTGGCCATGCCTTATAAGACCATTAGCATTTTTGGAGATGCACAGGTATTTCGTGACCGGCTTGAAAGTGGATGGGTTGGCCTGGGTGGCGTTATACTCCGCGATGTTGCGGGTAGTGGCAGTCTTACTTCAACGAAGGCTTATGCATCTGTAGCCTATCACCAGTTACTCGGCTTGAGCAGTTTGCTCTCTGCAGGTTTTAATATTGGTGTTGCCAATAAATCAATAGATCAGAGTAAACTTAAATTTCCTGATCAGTTTGATGGTAAATTCTTTGACGGCACTCTACCCACAAGTGTGGTGCTAAACAACAATAACATCACTTATTTTGATATGCAGGCGGGGATGAATTACGCCTATTTTCCTACAGAAAATATTTATATCAACGCTGGCTATTCCATCCATCACATTAACAAGCCAAAAGAAACTTTTTTTAGCGATCAGTCAGATAGTAACACCGTACCGATGCGTCACATTGCCTTTC
>JBDSRT010000120.1:0-3171 GCA_039929165.1 Ginsengibacter sp. | reverse complement strand
GCAGTATTTAAAAATAAATTTCTACTGGCGTTGATAGCTTTTGTGGTTTGGATGGTTTTTTTTGACCGAAACGACATACCAATGCAGTTGCAACGTATAGGAGAACTGCATCAATTAGAGAATAGCGAAGAAAACATGGCCGCTCAAATAAAAGATACAAAAAAAGAACTTGACCTTCTAAAAACCAGCCCGGCCACTCTTGAAAAATACGCCAGGGAAAAGTTTATGATGAAACGGGACAATGAGGATTTGTTCATTGTTAGAAAAAATTCAAAAAATTGATGTTTTTTTAAATAAATGCAATAATTATGTTCTGCAGGCGTTTCATAACCGGATTGGATTTTAATGTTTCACCCTTGAACAAATTTTCTTATGTACACTTTCACACCGGAGGAGTTGATACAATATATGTATCAGGAAACTTCAACAGAAAAAACTGCAGCCATTAAAACTGCGTTAGAGAACGATTGGAAACTTCGTGAAGATTACGATAACCTCGCTGCTACACAAAAACAACTTGAAGATGTTAAGCTTTCTCCACGGGAAGACACGCTCAAAAAAATTCTGGATTATGCAGAAAAATCTTTAAGTCTTCTTCACCCTCACTAACCATTGTTCAATTTAAATTATTTTCGTCCCGCCCTTAACCAGCGGGACGTTTCATTTTATGACCAGGCGGGAAAGATTTGATTTTGTTATTGAATATTTTCAGGCTAATGCTCCTAATGCCGAAACAGAACTGGTTTATGATAATCCCTATGAATTGTTAGTGGCAGTCATCTTATCAGCTCAGTGCACAGATAAAAGAGTTAACCTTACTTCGCCATACTTTTTCCAGAAATTTCCAGATATACCTGCGTTAAGCAAAGCTTCAAAAACTGAGGTTTATGAGTTAATAAAAAGTATTTCGTACCCAAATAATAAGGCAAAGCATTTGGTAAATATGGCAAATATGGTGATGGCATCATTTAATGGTGCTATTCCGATGACTGTTGAAGAACTTATGCAGCTACCAGGTGTTGGCCGTAAAACTGCCAATGTAATTACTTCAGTTATTGATCAACAACCTAATATGGCGGTTGATACCCATGTTTTTAGGGTCTCAGCCAGACTCGGATTAACCTCTAATGCCAAAACGCCTTATGCTACCGAACAGCAATTAATACAATATTTACCCAGAGATTTAGTTTATAAAGCACATCACTGGCTTATTTTACATGGCAGATATATTTGTGTTGCCCGTAATCCTAAATGTGAAATATGTGGTTTAAAACCTGCATGTAAATTTTACAGTAGGTATATTAAGGCCTCTATTTTTTAAAGAAAATAATACTTAATTTGTATTTTACAGTTGTGAGACCAAAACTACTTGTACATAAGGTGCTTTCTTCCTTTTTTATTAAGGCAGTTGTAATTTTTGTTTTCAGCTTTTTCCACGCAAGGTCCGCCTCTGCTCAAATTTTTTTTGAGGAAAAGTCATGGCTTTTCGAAGCGGGCGGCTCTATTGGAGCAATGAATGCGTTGCCTGACGTGGGTGGCAGAAGAGGAAAAGGAACAAGAGGAGTCAAAGATTTCAATATAAAGAATACACATCCTTGTGGAAGTATCTATGTTGCTGCAGGATATCTAAACTCGTTAATAATCAGATTAGAAGGAACTTTCGGAAAAGTTAGTGCTTATGACAGCATTTTGGAAAAAGTGAGAAAAAGTAATGCTGTTGGCAGGTATAGCCGAAATTTACATTTTAGAAGTTATATAGCTGAAGTTGCGCTTTTAGGAGAGTTTCATCCTTCATCAATCCTTGGCCTTTATAATGAAAATAGCTTTTTTGCTTCTTTGTCGCCCTATTTTATGGCAGGCTTAACATACTACCATTTTAACCCACAGGCTAGCTTAAATTCAAAATGGATTGATCTGCAACCAATGCATACTGAAGGTCAGGGGTTTGAAGAATACCCAACGAGGAAAAATTACAAGCTTTATCAATTCAATTTTCCGGTTGGCGCAGGCTTCAGGTATGAAGTGAGCAGTAATTTCAATTTTAGAGTTGAAGGATTATTTAGAATATCTAATACTGATTACCTTGATGATGTTAGCACACGATATATTGACCCTGCATTATTTTCAAAGTACCTGACGGGCGAAAATCTTACCAATGCAATAATCTTAAATAATAGGGTCAGGCCTGGCACTCCTCCCGAAGAAACCACTGCACAGCCCGGCGGCATTCGTGGCCATCCTAATAATAACGATCATTACTTTACCGTCAACCTAAAAGTTGGTTACGTTTTTGGCGGGGACAATGGTCAGGGTGGAGGCGGCGGAAACTTCAGCGGCGGAAGGTCAAAAAAATCTAAGAACCAATTAAGATGTCCGAGGGTTTTTTAGAAGGGGATGCAATTATTTTACCTGTTACTAATCTCTATTAATATAGGCACTCTTCGTCTTTTCGATCCGCCATTATATTTTTCAATCTGAAATCTTATTGTTGCGGAGAAGCAATCTCATAAAAATGTCTTTCATGAAATGCGTCTTAATTAAAATTGAACCATTCGATTTTGAAATGTAATACAAAGATTGCTTTGTGCCTCGCAAAGATGGATGCGATTACTTTCCGTTCTTTCGAATCTCTGTTGTAAACCTTAATCACTCTACCTCCGTGCCATTCGCTAATATATCAAACTCTCCTTCTGAAGATATCCTTCGTTTTCTATGGATATCAAGAAAGCTTTAAGCAAAAGAAAAGGGAGTGCATTTTAGTGGAATACTTATCTGATCATTCTCATTTTTTTCTTCCGGTCACATTGAGAGTCTGTGAAATACTGAACAATAAAAGGTAACTTTAAACTCCCTGCCCTGTCGTAAACTAAACAATAAAGCAATGAAACTTTCTTTGCCTGTAATAGCAATATTCCTGAATCTTGCTACATCTGCCCAGGTAACTTCGATAACCAGTATTGGAACCGGATATGAGACAAGCCGCACGGCTATTCCTATTCAGCTAACTGCAGGGATAAATTTTCACCGGAGTGAATTTGTTATTGGGTACTCAGTTTTTTTCCATCCGGAAATACCCCACAGGGGGGATGGCGGCTTGCCTCATGTATATTTCTTTAGATATGGGCTAAACATATTGTCAGACAACTTAGAGGTTATGCCAATGATTGGCGG
>JBDSRT010000119.1:0-10789 GCA_039929165.1 Ginsengibacter sp. | reverse complement strand
GTCATGAATTATAACAGCGATGTTTTTTGTTGCGTTAAAGTTTGCTGTTAAAGAATCAGGAATAGGATAGCGTACCCCTCCAAACGTTGCTACCGGTTGGGCTATGTTCAATCCGCCACGATTATTAATAGTTGCAGCAATTTTAAGTGAGTCACCTTGTACAGCGTTTGGTTGTGTAGTGGTTGCTTCCATGTATAAACCTCCTGCTGTTTGTATAAGATTTGAGACATCTGCAAGTTTTTGAGCTTTCCAGTAATCATCCTTAATTCCTTTTATTAAAGTATGCAATTTAACAAGGCCAGGCACTGACGCTTCGGGGCGTTCAAAAGAGTAATATCTTATTAAAGAATCTATCACAGATTGAATACCGACGTTATTGATTCTGTCCCAGCCGGTTTTAATACCGTCCATTAAAGTATTAACCGGCGCATCTCCTTTTATAGTTTTAAAATATTCAGGTTGAGAACCGCGGCTTCTTGGCACACCAAAACCCTGGCTCTTATGCTGGCTGCGGCTTTCAGCAGCAATTTCGCCATAGCTTTTACCTAACAAAGGGTTATATCCGCCAGCATCAATTTTAAACTGAGTTTCACTCGTGGTGTTGGTCGAGCCGAAGTTAAAAGTGTTCCACAATAACCTTTTACACTGCCAGGTTGTAACGCCATATTTGAACTGTTCAGGAAAGCTGTTTGGATCAGCTGCTAAAACAAAAGCTTCTTCTGCAAGTATTGCAGATGCCGTATGATGACCATGGCCGCCTTCGCCTGTTGTTGGAAAACGTGTGATGATCACATCAGGCCGGAACCTTCGAATTACCCAAACAACATCACTTAAAACTTTTCGCTTATCCCAAAACTGAAAAGCTTCTTCCGGGCTTTTACTGAATCCAAAATCATAGCCTCTTGTAAAAAATTGCTCGGCTCCATCAATGCGTCTTGCAGCAAGTAATTCATGTGTGCGTATCAGGCCAAGCTCAACACCCTGCTCATTACCTATAAGGTTTTGGCCACCATCGCCACGTGTTACGCTTAAATAACCAGTACGGTATAATCTATCATTAGCTAACCAGCTTAGGAGCCTTGTATTTTCATCGTCAGGATGCGCAGCAATGTAAAGGACTGACCCCAATACATTTAATTTTTTTATTTGTTGAAATACCTGCGAGGAAGAATAGGTTACAGGTAGTTGGCCCAGGCCTGTAAGCGATATAAGAATTACAAAAAAGAGAAAAGCAGTTTTATGCATAATTGAAAAGTTGCCCTTGCGAATGTAAGGCATTAAAGAAATTGCATAAGGCGTTTAACGCAAAATATAGGCTAAACAGTTTACGATTGTGACCAGCGATCATCAAATTTATACTCTCATGCAAATCATATCCCTAGAGCATATATTTATAACTTCATAAATATGAAACACACCATAGCCGTTATTTTTTTGTTTGTCTTAATATCATTCTTGCCACCTAGTTCATGGGCGCAGCAAAAAAATTCAACTCCATTTAATTATACCATCAACAAACGAGTAAACGCCAGCAAAGGCGTTGTGGTGTCGGCGCATCCATTAGCCAGCCAGGCAGGTTTATTGATTTTACAAAAAGGAGGTAATGCTGTTGATGCAGCTATCGCCACGCAATTGGCGCTTGCTGTAGTTTACCCAGGCGCCGGTAATTTAGGTGGAGGTGGTTTCATGGTGGCTCATCTGGCCAACAAGAAAAATATTGCCTTAGATTATAGAGAAACCGCACCTGCAGCTGCATCGAAAGATATGTATTTAGATAGCGCCGGTAACGTGCAAACCAACCTATCGTTAGATGGACATCTGGCCGCAGGCGTTCCTGGTACAGTGGCCGGCTTATTTACCTCAATGAAATACGCCAAACTTCCGTTTAGCACGTTGATCGAATCTGCTATACGCCTTGCGGAAAGAGGATTTGCTATTACATCATCACAAGCCAAAAGTTTCAATAGCACTAAGGAAGATTTTGTAAAATTCAACACCTCTAAGCCGGCTTTTGTTAAGGAGCAGCACTGGAATGAAGGCGATACATTAATTCAAATTGACCTTGCCAATACTTTAAAACGTATTCGTGACCTCGGACAGAAAGGATTTTATGAAGGAGAAACTGCGAGGCTGATTGTAGCCGAAATGCAGAAAGGTGGCGGCATTATTTCTTATGACGATCTAAAAAATTATAAGGCGAAAGAACGAACTGCTATTGTATTTCCTTATAAGAACACAACCGTTGTTACAATGCCATTGCCAAGCAGTGGTGGCATAATAATTCAGCAAATGCTCGGCATGATTGAACATCGCGATCTTACTGCAATGAAATTTCAAACAACAGCTGCTGTACAATTGATGACCGAAGTTGAGAGAAGAGCCTTTGCAGACCGTGCTGAATTTCTGGGCGATGAAGACTTTGTTAAAGTGCCTGTGAAAACGCTTGTAAGCAAAGCCTACCTGGATGAGCGCATGAAAAGTTTTTCTGCTTCAAGAGCCGGGAAAAGTGACAGCATCAAGGGAGGTATAATTCCTAAAGAAAGTTTACAGACTACGCATTTAAGTGTCATAGACAATAATGGCAATGCGGTATCGGTAACCACAACGCTTAACAATTCTTACGGTAGTAAGACTCTGGTTAGTGGTGCCGGATTTTTATTAAATGATGAAATGGATGACTTTAGTGTGAAGCCTGGGGTACCTAATATGTATGGTGCAGTTGGTAATGAAGCCAACGCCATTGCGCCTGGTAAGCGTATGCTAAGCAGCATGACACCTACTATTGTTTTAAAAGATGATCAACCGTTTGTTGTTGCAGGAACACCAGGAGGCACCACCATACCGACCAGTGTTTTTCAAACCATAGTAAACATTGTTGATTTTGGCTTAAGCACTGATGACGCAGTAAACAAGCCGAAATTTCATCATCAATGGCTGCCTGATGAACTTTATATTGAAACCGGTTTCCCGGAAAATGTTGCTAAAGAACTTGAAGCTATGGGTTACAAACTTAAACACATTGCCGCCATTGGCCGTACCGAGGTGATCAAGGTGTCGCCGGCTAAAGCAGGTAAGCCAAAGTTTGAAGGTGTTGCTGATAACCGGGGCGATGATGACGCAGAAGGCTGGTAGCACTTAATAAAAAGCATGACCAATGGGTACTTCATTTAAACTTTACATTTTAGTTTACTTTTCAACATGATTCATCAGCTGGATACGGTGCCTGGCAGAACCTGTTTAATAAACGGTAAAACGTATTTATTTTTCTCAGGTTATGACTATCTCGGGATGCAATCACATCCAGAGTTTATTGAAATAATTAAAGAAGGTTTTGGGAAATACGGTTGGCTGCATCCTTCTTCAAGAATCTCGAATACAAGGCTGCACATTTATGAAGCGTGTGAACAGTTATTGTCCTCTAAAACCAGCACTGAGAACTCACTATTATTGTCCTCCGGTTTTTTGGCAGGGCAAGCACTTCATAAAATATTATCTGTCTACAAGGATATATATTATGCGCCTCGTCTACACCCGGCATTAAATCCTAATCCAACCGCAGCTGTTCCGGGTTTCTCAAAGTGGTCTCAAGAAACATTGGATATTATCAATTCTAATATTTCAGCTGAGCCAAAGATCATTTGCTTTGATGCTGTAGATATTTTTAAGCCGGAGATTAATGATGTGTCTTTTCTAACAAATATTAAGGCAGACCAAAAACTTATAGTTGTCATAGATGATTCTCATGGTATCGGTATAACCGGTGAAATTGGCAAAGGCGCATCATCATATATTCATATGCAGTCGAACATTGAATACGTATTTGTATACTCTCTATCAAAAGCTTTTAATATAATTGGTGGAGCAGTAAGTGGGCCTAAACATATTATTGATTTATTGAAGCATTCTCCAGCTTACGCTGCAAGTACCGCGCCGGCACCAGGTATGCTTCACGCTTTTTTGCATGGACAAAACATTTATACTGCACAATTAAAAAAGCTAAAAGACAATATCAACTACTTTACAAATTCTGCAAAAGGTCTGTCACTATCTTCTGATCTTAATTTGCCTATAGTCATTCTTAACAATATCAATACTGACAAAGAACTTTATGATTATGAAATTATAATCTCGTCTTTCAACTATCCGCTATCATCCTCACTTAAAATAAACAGAATAGTACTGAATGCTGGACACACAATAGAAGACATTCACCAATTGATCAGCGTCCTTGCTTAAAATACTTTTTTCCAATTAACATAACATTCATTTTTTGCAGTAAAAGAACCTGCCGCAGTACAGCCCGTTTAATTAGTTTTGCAGCTTAACCTGATTCCCTGAATAGAGTCCTGAAAATATTTTATAAGCTGCTGCTTGGCCTTGTAGCATTGATCCTTCTTGTGTGGCTGCTTATACAAACAACGCCTGTGCAAAACTGGCTGGTAACAAGGGTTACAGTAAAACTTTCCAAAGACCTTAATACTAAAGTCTCAATTAAACATGTAAATTTCGAATTGTTCAATACTATGCTTTTGCAGGGTGCTTTAGTGTTTGATAAAAAACAGGACACGTTACTTTATGCCGGCACTGCCAAAGTAAATATTACAGACTGGTTCTTTATCAAAGACAATATTGTTTTAAAATATATAGGCTTACAGGATGGTGTAATTAACCTTAACCGCAAAGATTCAGTTTGGAACTATGCCTTTTTGATTGATTATTTTTCGGGGCCTTCAAAGAAAAAAGATACCTCCAAAGTAATTAAGCTTGACCTGAAAACTGTAGAGATGGAGCGGTTTAGAATTTTTCAAAAGGATGAGTGGATAGGCCAGGACATGATTCTTTCCCTTAACCGCATGAACATTGCCACCGATGAATTTAATATGCGGCATAAAATTATTCGCCTTGCTAAAATTGATCTTGATAAGCCGCTGTTCTATCAATATGATTATGCCGGCAACAGGCCTCCACGGCCGCCTAAGGTAAAAACCACTGATGAAAATATATTACCAGTGCATCTTGAATGGAATAAGGATAATTGGCTCTTTTCAATAAAAGGGATTGCAATAGTTAATGGCAATTTCGTGATGGGCCGCCAGGCAAAACGACCTTATTATGAAAACCGGTTCGATGAAAAGAATATCAATTTTAAAAATATAAATGGAGATATTAAAAATATTTTGTTTTTAAAGGATACACTTACTGCTGATATAAATTTTGCTACAAAAGAGCAGTCAGGTTTTGAAATAAAAAAGTTATCAGCAGCCTTTCATCTTGATCCGGGCATGATAGAATTTTCAAAGCTTGATCTTGTAACGGCTAAAAGCCATTTGAAAGATTACTATGCCATGCATTATGATAGCCTGAACAGTGACATGGCAAATTTTGTTTACAATGTAGAACTTGACGGTAATTTTAAAAACAGCACACTCAACAGTGATGACCTTGCTTTCTTTGCGCCTGATGTAAAAAGCTGGAAGCGAACATTCACTTTAAATGGCCGGGTTAAAGGCACTGTAGATAATCTCTCCGGTAAAAATATTACCGTGTCATCTGGTAAAGACAATTACCTGCATGGTGATTTGGCTTTACGCGGTTTGCCCGATATCAATGCAACTTATATCAATTTAAATGCAAAGGATCTTCGAACATCTTACAATGAATTGGCTAATCTAGTACCTCAGCTAAAAGACATTACAACGCCTTATTTGCCAGCTCTTGGCAATATTAGTTTCAAGGGAAACTTTACCGGCTTTACAAATGATTTCGTAACCTATGGCACCTTAACATCAGCACTTGGCACCATACAAACTGATATCAGTTTTAAATTTCTTGCCAACAAGCCACCGGCTTATTACGGACGATTGCTCACTAATAATCTAAATGTTGGTAAGTTGCTCCGCAGTAAGGAGCTGGGAACTATTTCCTTTAATGGCACACTGTCTGGTAATGGATTTACCGCAAGTGAAATGGATATTGCTGTTGATGGCACTCTTCGTCAGCTAATGTTCAATGGTTATAATTATCAAAACATCATTACCCGTGGAAATCTCGCCAGCGGACTCTTCCAGGGTTTTGTAAGTGTTGACGATCCTAATCTAAAAATTGACGGTCTCGTTGGTGAAATCAACTTTAAGCTTAAAGAGCCACAGTTCAATTTTGAAGCAGATGTGTCAGCCTTTCATCCAAAGGCTTTGCATTTTACCAATGATAATTTTTCATTAACAGGCAGATTTAATCTTGATTTCTCAGGCAATACGATTGATAATTTTTTAGGTACTGCCATGGTATCAAACGCTGTGTTAATGAATGATGATAAAAAATTGTCTTTTGATTCCCTGTCTATAAATTCATTTTATGAAGACGGTAAAAAATTTCTTACGCTACAAACAAATGAAGTAAGTGCAAGCATCACCGGTAATTTTAAAATTCTTGAATTGCCTGATGCTTTCCAATTATTTTTAAACAGATATTATCCGGCCTATATTAATAAACCGCGTCGCAATTTGCAGAACCAGGATTTTGTTTTCAATATAAAAACAAAAAATATCGGCGAATACATTTCTCTTATAGATAGCAAATTAAAAGGCTTCAACAACAGTGAAATAAATGGTGAATTAGATTTGTCTCAGAACTCGCTGGATGTATCTACGTCAGTGCCTTCATTTAGTTATGGTCCTACAACCTTTGAGAATGCTACGTTTACGGCTAGTGGCACTTATGATACCTTAAACTTTACCAGTGATATTGAAAACGTTATCATTAACGACAGTCTGAATTTACCCTTTTCCAAAATTACTGTTGTGGCTAATAATGATATCTCAGACATCACTATTAAAACTTCTGCCAGCAAAACCCTTACCGAGGCTGACCTTTCAGCGAGAGTTCAAACTTTATCAGACGGTTTTAAACTGTATTTCAATCCATCGTCTTTTGTAATAAATAATAAGCAGTGGACCTTAGAAAAAGGTGGTGAATTGGTGCTGAGTAAAAAACTTTTATCTGCAAGTGAAGTGAAATTTTTTCAGGGGGACCAGGAGTTAATCATTTCTACGGAACCTTCTGCAACAGGCAGCTCTAACGATATAGTTTTTAATTTGAAGAAAATTGATATAGGCGATATTGTGCCATTCATCTTTAAAAACCCAAAGCTGGAAGGGCAGCTAACGGGCAACATCAAAGTAGAAGACCCCTTTAATAACCTGGCTGTTGAGTTTGATACACAGGTTGAAAAGCTCATGTTTAATAACGATTCAATCGGTCTTATTAAAACAAATGGCAGCTACTATACAAGCTCCGGCGATCTTTTGATAAATGCATCTTCTACCAATGAATTGTATGATTTTACCTCGGCCATTATCTATAGAGCAAAAGATACTTCTGAAAGTCAGCTAAGTGGCACCTTACATTTAAACGAGGCGAAAGTCCATTTACTGGATAAATATTTGTCAGACATTTTTAGTGGTATTGATGGTGATGCGGCAGGTCAGTTGACCATCAGCGGAAAAGCCAAAGCACCGCAGCTTACAGGTAGCATCAACTTGAACAACACTTCGCTAACAGTAAATTATACCCGATGCCGTTACATTCTGCAGGATAACTCGATTATAAATTTTAATCCAGGTGAAATTGATTTTGGCGCTATCAAACTAAGAGACACACTTAACAATACCGCTACATTTAGGGGCAAGCTGTATCATAGTTTTTTCAACAATTTCTTTTTTAATGAACTGAGTTTTAAGACTGACCGACTCAACGGAAACCTCGGCAAATTTGTTTTATTGAATACAACTGCAAAAGATAATGACCAGTTCTATGGCAACATTATAGGTGATGCAGAATTATCAATTAACGGACCTGTTAATGACATGCGCATGGTGATCAGTGGTCAGCCAACTGATAGCAGCCATATCTACTTGCCTACAAGTGAAACAGTTGAGTCCGGCAAAATTGATTATTTGGAATTTATAAAGTTTGGTAGGGAAATGCGCTCTGATCTTACCTTCCGGCAGTCTACAAATATTAAAGTTGATATGGATATTGTGGCAACGCCCTATGCAAAGATTGATGTGATATTGGATGAAACAACGCAGGATATTATTAAGGCAAAGGGCAACGGAAAGTTAAATATAAGTGTAGGTACAAGAGATCCATTGACAATCCGTGGAAGATATGATGTAACGGAAGGCCAGTATACTTTCAATTTTCAAACCTTTTTAAAAACACCATTTAGTTTACAAAGTGGCTTTATTGAATGGCAGGGCGACCCCTATCTTGCCAACTTAAATATTGACGCATTATATAAAGCTGAAAATGTTGACCTAAGTTCCATACCAACCAGCAGCGGTACTGGTTCAGCACGTGGCGATGTTGATATCATTTTTAAATTACGGGGTACACTTAAAGAGCCGCGGCCTGATTTTGAGTTCCAGTTTACTTTTGATAATCCTTTAAAGGTTGATCCTATTGCGAATGAATTTTTGAAAACACGTTTTCAGGCTGATCAGAATGAACTCAATAAACAGGTAACTTCTCTCCTTTTGTTCAATACATTTTTATTGTCAGATGAACAGCGTTTATTTAGCACCAATAACACTGGTAATTTTGTTACACGAAGTTTAGGTCAAATTCTTTCTAATACATTGTCCTCTTCTTTAAACAACTGGTTGCAAAAATTATTGAAGACCAACCAGGTTAATTTATACACAAATATTAATACTTCAGATTTCAATTTCGAAAGAGGCATTACGCAAAAGCAGATTCAAAATCTAGGCACCTTTGGTTTTAAAACGTCTTTTCTTAAAAACCGTCTGCTCCTGAATTTAGGCGGCAACGTTGATTATACTTTTATACAGGGTACAACCAATAGCAATACAAATTTCCTCTTTACGCCAGATGTGTCGTTTGAATATTTGATAACGCCGAATGGTAAACTTAGAGTGGTTGGCTTCAATAAAAGCGATGCAGGCATTGGTGATATTGTTGGAATAACGAGAAGAAACAGAACAGGAGTTCTTCTGTCTTACCGGAGAGATTTTAATAGCTTCTCTGAATTTTTCGGTGGCGCAAAACGCTCAAGTAACTAATACCGAAGATTGCAGAATTAAGAGAGATGTCTATTAATTGATTGAGGCAACTTTCATTGTTACCTATCCATTTTTCACCTCTTACTGCTGAGTCATCCTTCCTTAAGTATGGCTAAAATATTATGTCCTAATTTGTCCCGTTTTGTTTCCAGGTATTTTTGATTATGTCGATTTGCCGCAATTTCAATAGGAATCGTATCAACTATTTCTAACCCATAGCCATCAAGGCCAGCACGTTTGCGTGGATTATTGCTGATAAGGCGCATTTTGCTTACCCCTAACTCACGTAGTATTTGGGCACCAACACCATAATCTCTTTCATCCATGCCAAAACCTAACTCCAGGTTAGCTTCTACAGTGTCACGGCCGGTTTCCTGCAATTTGTAAGCCTTAAGTTTATTTAATAGCCCAATGCCTCTTCCCTCCTGGTTCATATATAACACAATGCCTTTGCCATCAGCTTCAACCATTTTCATAGCCGTGTGAAGCTGATCCCCACAATCGCAACGTAAAGAGCCTAAAATATCACCCGTCATGCAGCTGGAGTGAACTCTTACCAATACCGGCTCATCTTTTTGCCAATTACCTTTTTTTAAAGCCATGTGTACTTCGCCGGTATTTATTTGTGTAAAAGCTATCAATTCAAACATGCCGTATTTAGTTGGCATGCTCACATTAACCTCTTCATGAATCAAAGTTTCTGTTTGCAAACGATAAGCAATAAGATCCTGTATAGAGATCAGTTTAAGGTTAAACTTATTTGCTATCACTTTTAATTGCGGAAGGCGTGCCATGGTACCATCTTCGTTCATAATTTCAACCAAAGCACCTGCTTCGCCATGCCCGGCAAGCTTGGCAAGGTCAATCGTCGCCTCAGTATGGCCAGCTCTTCTTAATACACCACCACTCCTTGCCTTTAAAGGAAAAATATGACCGGGTCTGCCCAGATCTGAAGGTTTTGTTTCAGGATCAATCAGCGCCTGTATAGTTTTGGCTCTATCATGAGAGGAAATGCCGGTTGTACAGCCATGACCCAAAAGATCAACACTCACGGTAAACGGCGTACCGTGCAATGCAGTGTTTTTATTTACCATTAAGTCAAGGTCAAGTGTATTGCAAATTGTTTCAGCCAGCGGCGCACAAATTAACCCGCGACCGTACGTACTCATAAAATTTATAATATCCGGCGTAACATTTTTTGCAGAGGTAATAAAGTCGCCTTCATTCTCACGGTCTTCGTCGTCCACCACTATTACAAGCTTTCCGGCCTGTATGTCTTTGATGGCACTTTGTATAGTATCTAACATTTTGTAAAGATACTAAGAGTTAAAGGTTGATTATTAGTAACATGGTTACAAAACAGTCATGCTATTGTTATATATGGATTGAAATATAATTGCAGAGGCTCGTTCTTAACGAAAAGTTTACACTAATCAGGTGCAGCATATAATCGTGTTAACTTGCCTTTGATGTTTGTTAATAAAAGCTAAAAAGCGTAACACATAATTTGTTTTCTTTGCCGCATATTAAACTCGACACATGAAATTAAAAGAAATTTTACCTCTTTTTTTAATAGCCTTTTTACTCTCAATAACCGGCTTCTCCCAGGTAACTACAAGCAGTATTACCGGAACGGCAACTGCTTCAGGCAATGAAGTCTTAGAAAATGCTACAATTACTGCGACGCATTTGCCAACCGGCACTGT